>CAMYXG010000088.1 GCA_947303225.1 uncultured Caryophanales bacterium
ATTTTATAGAAATTACATCCATAGGAATCAATACCATCTGCTTCTTCTTTCACAGTATCTTCTAATACTTCTACTTGATATAAAATACCAATATGATGTAAATCCTCAATAAAATTATCTCTAACTTTCCATTTAAAAGTTCTAGAAGTAGCAGTAATCAAATGAGAATCTACTACAGTAACTCCTGCTACTTCCATTAATTCTCGCTCTAATGCATCAATTGGAGTCTCATCATGTTCAATTCCGCCTCCTGGAATATCTAAAAGTCCAGTATATCCTCCTCTTGCTTTTTTTATTAATGCAATAAAGTCATTCTGAATAATAAATCCATATGCACCAACATGTGTACTTTTTCTTATCATAAATTCTCCTTTTTATTCATATACTAATCTAAAAAAGTAAAGAAATAATAATTATAGCTTACATATTTCTTAATTCTTCTAACCTTTCCTGAAATTCTTTTGGTGCTTCTACTTCAAAACTTAATTCTTTATGAGTTCTAGGATGTTTAAATTGAATAAAGTAAGAATGTAACATTTGACCAAATTCACTACATCTACCTTTTCCATATAAAGGATCATTACAAACAGGATATCCAATATAAGCCATATGAACACGTATTTGATGAGTGCGTCCAGTCTCTAGTTGACATTCAATATAAGTATTGTGATCAAATCTTTCCAATACTTTGAAATGGGTAACAGATTCTTTTCCATTTACATCTGTAACAGCCATTTTTTGTCTATTGTTTAAATCTCTTCCAATAGGAGCATCAATTGTACCTGTATCATGTTTAATTAATCCATCTACAATAGCAAGATATTTTCTTTCAACACTTTTTGTAGAAATCATTTCAGATAGCTTTTCTAAAGCCCATTCATTTTTTGCCACTAACATCAAACCACTCGTATCTTTATCTAATCTATGTACAATTCCAGGTCTAAATGTTTCTCCAGCAAGCTTTCCATATCGAAATAATAAAGCATTAACTAGAGTCCCAGAATAATGACCAGGAGCAGGATGAACAACCATTCCACTTTTTTTATTAAGAATAATCAAATCATCATCCTCATATACAATATCTAATGGAATATCTTCAGCTTCAACATGTATTTCATAATCTAATTCATCATTCACTTCAATTTCATCATCTATTCTTACAGAATATGAACTAGATACAATTTTACCATTCACAAGAATTTTTTCATCTTTCATTAATTTTTGAATTTTACTACGTGATAAATCTAATTCATTTGATAAAAACTTATCAATTCGAGTTCCTTCATCATGATTTACTTTTATCATAGGAATCCCCTCCTTAATCGAAGATATTATATCATAAAAAGAAAAAAGAAAAAAGCTTAGTTTCCTAAGCTTAATCACTAATTTCAATATATTTCTTTTCAGAGTCTTTCTCTTCTGGACTTACTTTAGGTACATTTAAATTCAATATACCATTTTTAAAACTTGCTTTAATTTCATCTTCCTTAACATCATCACCTACATAGAAACTACGAGTAGCTTCTCCCATGAATCTTTCACGACGAACATATTTACCTTTTTCTTCTTTATTTACTTCATCACTAGTTTTAGCATGAATTGTTAAATAACCATCTGTTACATCAATTTTAATATCTTCTTTCTTATAACCAGGTAAATCAATTTCTAAAGTATAACCATGTTCATCTTCACGAATATCGGTTTTCATTAATTGAAAATGGTCCTTTCCCCTTCCTCCGAAAAAATCATCTCTGAAAAAATCATCATCAAATACTTTTGGCATTAACATCATAAATATCAACTTCCTTTCATAACATGTGTTATCGTACTCGGTAGCACAATTTTTATAATTAATACCTGTAGTAATTCTTACTACATTTTAATAGTACCACTATTTTTAGCACTTGTCAAGTGAAAGTGCTAAAAAAATACTACATTACTATTATATTCATTTTTATAAAAATAATACTATTTATGAAAAAAAAATCATTAATATCTCAAGTAAAAGAAATAATAATTTGTTCATTTATCAAATACCAATATAAAATCACTTTCCTTACAAACAAAAAAAAAGATGATTCTCATCATCTTTCTATAAAACTAAGCTTGTTCATAATTAACAGTAAATAATGAAGTTGCTCCAGTATGACCATCAGCCGTTTCATTAATCAAGTCAAGTTGCGCAGCCGTAGGTAAAGTAGTAACAGTAGATTTATAAGCAACTGTTACTTTAAAAGTTACAGAACTTCCAGCACTTAAAGTATCACCTGCTTGAATAGCAGAACCATCTCCATAAGTAACATCATAAGTCATAAATTCTTGAGCAGTAGCATTTAAAGAACTTTTCGTAACACTAGCAACTTTAGCATCAATTGTACCATTATTAGAATACTCAGTAGTAAATGTAAATACATCTCCAGGAGCAGTTAAAACATGTTTAAAATAAACAGTATTGCCATCCATCCAAATAACAGATCCAACTGGATTAGGATTTGTTGGTGTAACTTTTCCATCATCAGGAGTAACATCATCTGGATCAGATGGATTTATAGTACAAGTTTCACCAGTAGGACAAGTTATATCCGTATCATCATCTATTTCAATATCCCAAGTATTATTTGTAATAGTAGATGTACCACTAATGTTTAATGAAGACGATAACGCAGCATAACCAATACTAACTGCCATCAATAATAACAATAATAATATTAATGCCATAGATTTTTTTCCATTTTTTTGACTTATTTGTTGCTTCTGCTCACTATTATTTTTTTGTTCTGTTTGATTCATAATCAATACCTCCTATCATGATTAAATTATAGCATAGATATCATAAGACACAATACAAAAATGCAAAAAATGACAATTAGTTTACACAATAAACATGAGGTATCTAACAAATGACAAATACTCATATACTTAGTTACAGTCATTTTGCTTCTTTCGACTTTTACAAACAATACAGTCAATTAAGAATTTTTCATAATAACATCTTGTATACAATCACTTATTTGTTCACAACTATCAATGGTCTCTTCAAAACATTTATAAATGCCAATCCACTTGACTAATTCAATAGGATTTTTTTCTTCTTGATATAAATGAGAAGCTATTTTTTCATAAATCCTATCTCCCTGTTCTTCTAATTTATTCACAACTATTACTTTTTGCTTAATAAGTTCTGGATGTTTTAAATCACTTAATTTTTCAAATACTTCTTTTACTGCTCTAGATGATTTTACTAAAATATCTGTTATTTCTAATACATCTGTCTTTATATCCTTTATATTAAGTATTTTAAAATCAATAACAATTTCATCTATACCATCTTCTATATCATCTAATCTATTAATAATAACAGCAATATCTTCTCTTTCAATAGGAGGTAAAAAATCTTGAATTAAGTATTCTCTCATTCTATGCACAATCTGATCAGAAGAATGTTCTAATTTATGAATTGCCTCTATAATATTATTTAATTTTTCTATATCATATTCTATCAATAATTCATTTAATAGAATAGAAGATTTTTCTATATATTCGCACAAACGAATAAATTCACTAAAATAATTATATTTTTCCTTTTTTTTCATAATATTCTCCTTTTTAATAAATAATAACCATAACAATCTTAGTAAATAAATAACCTAATAAACCACAAAATGGAAATGTTAAAAACCAAGTAATAACAATATTTTTAGCAATAGTCCAATTTACATTAGATAATCGTCTAGAAGCTCCTACCCCCATAACTGCACAATTCTTAGTATGAGTAGAACTAACAGGTATTCCAAGCAATGATGAAGCAAATAAGCAAATAGAGCTTGCTATATCAGCAGAAGTACCTTGATATCTCTCAACTTTTGCTACTTTAGTTCCAATAGTTTTAATAATTCGCATTCCTCCAACAATAGCACCAAAACATATAATCATAGAAGTATATAGTAGTAACCATATTGGAATAGTAAAATGAATAGTATTTTGATCCATACCATTAGATAAAACAAGCCCCAATAATAAAAATGACATAAATTTTTGGCCATCCTGTGCCCCATTCATAAAGCACGTTGATAATGCACCAACAATTTGAGTATATTTGAAAAATCGATTTGTTTTTCTTCGATCCATATTCTTACATACTAGTTCAATAATCCTTGTAATCAGATAACCAATAATAAAGGATAACAAATTAACAAAGATTAATCCATATAACACTTTTTTCCATTCTTGAAAATTAATAGCAGAAAAGTTTCCCATTAAAGCAATAGCCGCTCCAGAAATACCGGCTATTAAAGCATGTGATTGACTAGAAGGAATACCAAACTTCCAAGAAAGTAAACACCAAATACAAATTGCTACCATAGCACAGCATAAAGTAATTAAAGATGCAGTATAATCTCCTTCAAAATGAACTAATTGAAAAACTGATTTCGCAACATTAGAACTGACATATGTCATTATAATTAATCCAAGTGTATTACTAATCAAAGCAAGTATCATTCCTAGTTTTGGACTCAAGCTTCTAGTAGAAATACAAGTAGCTATTGCATTAGGTACATCCAAACAACCATTCATAAACATAACAATAGAGATTAAAAGAGTAATAATAAATAAACTATAACTATGAATAAAACTATTTAAAAATGACAAAAAAGTAATTTCCATAAAATTCATCCTAACTATTTTTTCTAATAATAATTATATCATAAATCCTCTACATATTAAAAAACTCTATCAAAAAGATAAAGCTTTCCATTTTTTTCTTAATAGTATATGTGAAATAATTTAAAACATCACAATATAAGTAAATTATTAATTTTTTATAACCTAAATTATAAATTTTTAAGTCTTAAATTCCTAAACACATTGATATATAAGGATATAAAAAGTGACCTAGTCTCACAACTAGGTCTTCAGGGAGAAATTAATTTACCAGCCAGTAATAATTTAATAATTAGTTAAAGCCTTATAAAATAAGGTTTTTTCATTTTTATAAATTTACTAAAGTTTAAAAAAATAACTTATTTTTTTAAAATTAGTATCTGGATTTGGTATCTAGAAATATATATTGACATAGAACATATATTTGATATACTAATTTTAGGAACATTTAGTTGTTGAGTGTCTACCTGGTACCATATGAGTGTAATAG
>CAMYXG010000089.1 GCA_947303225.1 uncultured Caryophanales bacterium
GTATGGTGTATCTGAAAATATAATATCAATAATTTGTGGCTTAATTTTTTTCAATAATAAAAGGGCATCGCCATGTAGTAATTTAAAATCATCATCTTCGTAGTAACAATCCTTACTCATGTAATGCACCTCCTATTTATATTATACTGTGTTTATTCTTCAAATCCTCTTTTATTTTCGTAATTTGTTACAATTACTTCTTCTACTTTACCTCTCTTTTTTCCATTTGAATTTATATTTCTTTTTGCTTCAATAACATGAATGTTAAAGTCTTTATACAATTCTTGTATTAATGAAGTATTGTGATTTGAAAGCATTACATAACAACCTCTATCAGAAAGTTCTTTGTATACTCTTGCAAGTCTTTTTTGTTCTTCTTTTCCGAATCCATCTTCTGTATAACTATTAAATGTTGATGTGTCTGAATCATATGGTGGATCGAAGTAGATGAAGTCACCTTTTTTAGCATCCTTTACTGCTTCTTCAAAATCTACACTTAATATTTTAACATCATTCATTGTTAAATAATTGCTAACTGTTATTAGGTTTCCACCCTCGTAAGTATTAACTTTTAATTTCTTACCAAATGGAACATTAAATTCATTCTTGCTATTAACTCTATACAATCCATTAAAACAAGCCTTATTTAAATAAATAGTTCTTCCTGCTCTTGTATAATCTGATAGTCTATTAAATGATGCTTTATTTCTATCTTTATTTCTTATTTCATAATAGAACTCTTCGCTATGATTTGTTTCATAACTATTTAGAACATTACACATCTTTTTAAATTTATCTTCATTACATAAAACATTATAAACATTTATTAATTCTTTATTGTAATCGTTTATTACGGCTTTCTTTGGTGATAATTCAAATAATAAAGCTCCACCACCTACAAATGGCTCATAGTAAGTATTAAACTCATCAGGTGCATATTTTAATAGCTTATCAATTATTTGTCTTTTACCACCAGCCCATTTGACGAATGGTTTTCCTTTTATCATTATTATCTACCTCCAAGTTGAGTACATATTTATTATATCATCAAACCAGCATTTTTCCTACAAAAGTCAGATTATTTATTTATTTTTCATAATAACTTGCATTATTTTCAAATTAGAGTGATTAATACATACGGAGGTGTCTATGTTAAGAAAATCTACCGATGAAGATATAAGTGATGAAGAATGTGAAAAGGTTATTAATCCTTTTTATGACAACTATCACACTTTTATTGAAGAATATATTATGCCTGAAGTTATTGCTTATTATTTAGCCAATTCTTTTTATCGTAATGCTATGTGGGAAGCTACTTTTTTACAACATTTTAATTCTGCTTCCGATATGTTTAATCTTATAAGTGATAACTATGAAAAGACTAAAGCTGAAGTTATTAAATTACTACGATTAAAGTATGCTTTAGAGATAATCAGTGAGGATCCTTTGGACTTCAAAATCATTGAGTATTAGTTTTATCTAATGCTTTTTTATTATCCATTTTCCAAAAAACTCACGGAAAACTTAAAATTGTGTGAATGTAGGTGGGCTGTGGGTGTGGAAAATAGATTATTTTTTAGTCATCTACCCTCGGGGGGGAGTCTATTAAACTATGTAATTCTTCAACACTTATAAAACCTCTTTCTGCATCCTTATGATGTAGTGTGCATAGTGTTATTAAATTATTGCTATCAAGTCTTTTATCATAATCTACATTTATTGGTATGATGTGATGTACTTGAACATCCTGATAAATAAATCTACCATGCTTTAAACATACTTGACATAGATACTTATCTCTTTTCTTAATTTCTTCTCTTTTTAATATCCACTTGTTGCTATTTCTAAAATGATATGCTTTGCTATCTTTCTTGTATTTTCTCTTACACATCTGATCTTCCTGATGGATTCCACCACATACAGCACATGACCTTAACATTCTATCTTTAACCTTTCTTGATCTTGTATTTGTGATTGCTTATATTTCTTCATGTACTCCTGCATATCTTCTTTTAGAAATGATGGTATTATTCCTTTCTCTAACCACATCATCGTTTTATCTAAATTCCTACTAGCTTGTTCATCTGATAATCTTTCTACACCACGATGAAAATACCCATCATCATACATAAACTTAACTAAATCAAGTAAGTTGTTTTTATTTAATTGTGAGCATTTATTAAACAATTCATTAGCATTAGGCATAAATTTGCTTTCTCTAGATATTTCTTTTATGGCTTGATTAAATACATCTACCGATACATCTTGGAACATTTCATACCATAATGATATTTGTTCATTTGTTAATTCTTTAAAATAAAAACTACCTAACTTCTTCATACCACTAATAAATTCTAATGTTGTCATCGTTAGCCTCTTTTCCTTTTTGTTCCCTCTCTCTAGCAAGTGCCATATCAATTTCTTTCATAGAAATATCTTTTAATGTTCTACCTTTTCTAATTATTTGTTGATTCAAATAACTTTCAAACTTATTACTGAATAATGTTTCAGGTCTTAAGTATTGTGCCATTTCACTATCATGCCATTCATCATATTTTTTATCTATAACTACTTTAAAGTCATCTTCAGTAAATCCCTCATTAAGCCTAGCATCTATTAATGCTTTTGTTTTAGCAGAACTACTTTTATAATTTGTTCCTAATCTTAAATTAAGATAATCAATAATATTCTTATAATTCATCTCATTTTTAGTTACTATTTCAGTTTCAATAACTTCGCCTGTAGATTCATCAATACTATATTGTTTTTCTATTTCTGTTTTTTCTTTATTTTTATTTTTATTTGTTTTTGTTTTTTTATTTGTATTTAATTCTTTATATGTATATGGTGGACAATTTGGCAGACATTCAGGTGGACATTCGGGTGGACATTTGTCCTCTTTGCTTCTTCTTTGTTCTTGTTTCTCCCTAGCACCAATTGTTTGATTTGTCATATTTAATGCTTCTTCAATAAAATAGGCATTATCAATTTTTTCTAATAATCCGACCTTTTCTAAAAGATTAATACCTTTTTCTACTATTGATAAATCATGCATTGTTATTCTAGCTATTTCTTCATTAGTATATGGCTCTTTTACATCTCCAAATTGTTTTAATAAATATCCATCCATATTTGCAGTTAATCCCATAAGTTTATTATATAAAGTCAGTATTTGATATCCATCAGGCTGATTCTGAAGCCATATAATATCTTGCCTATACCAAAACTTTATAGGTGTTTGAATGAAAAACATTTTTTCTTTATTATATTTACTCATTTGTTGTACCTGAGGATTCAATACTGATATTGAAATAATCAAGTACCATACTCATGGGAACTAATCCATTTTTTATTCTTTCTCTATCTTGATAATATACATTCATTATTTCATTTAGGACTACTCGAGCATTGTTTTTACCAATTGCACCGATGTCCATTATATCTTTAATATTAGCCCATTGATATTGAGCTATATCTTTTATTTCGTTTTTGGTTAAAACTTTTCTTCTTTTTCCCATTTGGAAATTCCTCTCTTTCTATAATTATTTTTACTTCTTGGTCAAATTTAAATATACGATTTTTTCGTAATTACTATTTTTCATCTTCAAACTTAACATCATTAATATCTGCATTATATACCTTTAATATTTTAGGTAACATTTTAAGGTCAGGAGCAGTTTTAAAAGTTTCATAACTTCTTAATGTTTCCCTGCTGATACCAATCTTTTTCGAAGCTTCTTCCAGTGTTAGTTTCGAATTGATTCGTAATGCTTTTAATGTTATCTTCATGTGTTTACCTCCTTTCTAACTTAAATCAATAATACAATATTCCTTTTCTTTTGTAAATACCTTTTTATGATATTTGCATATTTTTATACATTTTTTACTTGACATAAATTACGAGATATTGTAAGATTGTATCAGAGGTGATAAAAGTGACAAATAGCAAAGATATTTTGGCAAACAATATTAAAAACTTACTAAAAATGCAAGGATTTTCTAGAGAAGATGTTGCTAATGGTATTGGTGTTAAATATACTACTTTCTGCGATTGGGCAAAAGGTAGAACATATCCTAAAATGGAATACATAAAAGAAATTGCCGATTTCTTCTGTGTTACTTTAAATGGTCTATTAGAAGAAGCCCCTGATTATGAAACATGCATGAATGCTTATAGGGAAGAACATGAACCTAAAGGTATATTTAATTTTTACTCCTTATATGAAATAAATAAACTTCATTCTGTTCCTGATGATCTTAAATTTCTTGACAATGTCACAGTACCTTATCAATGGGATAGCGAAAATGAATTATTTATGGGATTAATATTAAATGATGATTCAATGAGTCCTGAATATTTAAAAAATGATATTGTAGTGGTTACCAAAAAAGACACCATTTCAGGAGATGGAGACTATATAATACAATTACTTAAAAATAATGGTGCTAAAACATACTTTAGAAGAATCAAAACAATTGATGATTCCATCGCTATTATTCCTCTTAATCCTGCAAATGAAAGTAAGGATGTAACTAAATATTTATCAATAACTGATTTTAAGAAAAAATACAAAGTATTAGGAAAAATAAAAAGACACATCAGAGATTTTGATTAACAAAAAAAAGACCTGTTGCTGGAACAACAGACCTAGAAATCGTATATTTAAATTCGACCAAGAATAAAAATATTAATTATAGAAACTATAATGTTTTTGGATTTCCATTTACATTATAGCAGTTTTTTCTATTTTTAACAAGAAAGGATGGTTATAATGTCAGTAAATAAAGCTAAAACTCCTACTAACGATGGGAAGTGTTGGTTCTTTAGAGTTCCATATAGGGATGAATTCAACAAAATAAAACAATACAATAGCAAGAAATATGCAACACGAGCTGAAGCAAAGGAAGCTGAACTGGAATATTTAAATAAGTTAAAAGAAAATATTAATGTTCCTATGAAAATGACTATTGAAGACTTATGGAATGCCTTTTTAGAATATCAAGATGATAAGGTTAGAATCAGCACTAAAGTTGGCTATAAAT
>CAMYXG010000090.1 GCA_947303225.1 uncultured Caryophanales bacterium
CTAGAGTAATACACATGATTAATACAGCAAATAATAAGTATAACCATCCTCTTCTATTTCTTTTCATAAATAACTCACCTCTATTATAGTTTTATTTTAACATAGGGGCTTGTTATTTACAATTTTATTGTTTACTAGAACTGTAAAGTATAAACAATATTTTTATATTTATGATATACTTAGTTTGGTGATTCTATGAGAAATAAAATAATCTATTTCATATTAATTCTTATTCTTTTATGTGGATGTGGGAGAATTGAAAGTAATCAGAAGGTTCAAAAGAAAAAAGAAAATAAGAAAGAAGAAGTGATTCCTACTTATCAAGATTTGAATGATACTCCTATTTCTTTTTATCAGTTACAAGGAAATACTCTTACGAAAGTAGATGAAATTAAAGGTAATTTTAATCCAATGGATGATATTTTATTTTTACAAGTATATCCATCTAATTTAGATACTGTTTCCTTAAATAGTGATTTTAGTAATAGTTTTTATGAAGAATATATGAAATATCAACAAAAAAATCCAATTAAGATTGGATTTCATATTACTTATAATGTAAATGGAGAAGAAATTTCTTATAACATAATGACTCCTAGTAATACAATGGATCATTGGGAACAGTTTATGGCTTATTTATATGATGATTATGTGAATCGTGGAAAGAGTTTTTATTCTCATATAGAAAATGATCAATATACAGATAGTACTCTATTTACTTCTTTTAAGTTACAATGTGGAGCTTATTGTAAAGATGCTTCTAATATTAAATTAAGTGTATTTACTTATGATAGTGAGGATGATTTTTTAAATAATCATTATCGTGGAAATAGTATATCAGAAATACCTATTTGTATTGATAACTGTTAAGAAATACCTGTATCAGGAAGTTCTTCTTTTGATGATTCTTGTAATTTCTTTAATTCTGTTTTAGAAAAGAAATATTCTTGATTCCACTGGAGATCTTTTGAGTTTGTTGTTGTTTTTAAGCGATTAACAACGGGATCGTAATAGACTGTTACTTCTAATGGTCTTTTTATTTTGTCTATTTCTTCTTCTGAAAAAACTTCTTTTGTTTGTCCTTCTTTTGATGAATTCATTATTTTTTGTTCCATTGTATATTGATAGGTTCCTTCTTCTGTATAACGTAAGTTAAACTCTAGTTCTTTGTTTTTTGATTTTGTTTTTAATACTTCTTTTTCTTCTTGATATAGGGTATATTCTGTATTATCTTCTTCTCCTATCTTTACCTTTACTTTTGTCGTTACTTCTTTTGGATATTCAGCAGTAAAGTATCCTGCTTTATTGGCATGATTAAATTGTATTAACATTTTACCTTGATTAAATGAAATATTCTCTATTTCTCCAAAAATAACTTCCTTATAAGAATATGGGATATAGTAAATAGTTTGTTTTTCTCCATCTAGATTATAAACATATATTAAGTTTTCTTTTCTTTTCAATAATCCATCATAAACACTTTGATATTGATTAATCCTACCTGCTTCATAACAAACATAATAAATATTTCCTTTATATACAGTTAGAGATTGTTTGGTTAAATTTGTCTTTAAAATAAATGTTTTCGTGATTTGAAACTCATTATTTCTAATTTCAAAGAATGTTCCTCCATCAATTCCCCTAGCTAAAACGTATTGGTCATTTTCTTCATCGTAACCAACTGCATGATAATACATTTCTAAATCTACTGTCCTTGTTAGAGTAAATTTATCATCTGTTGCATCTAAAAAATTTAGTTTTTTTCCACTTAATATCACTAATTCATTTGTTAAAGAATTGTATGTAGCATCATTAGCATGACCAAAGTTATATTCTTTTATAGGATTTTTTTCTAATCTTACTTTTTTATAGTTCTTTTTATTGAGTGCCATAATGGCACATTTTCCATCAGAATCTTCGTTTTGATTAATAAACAATGTAATAATGTATTTATCAGTTGTTGTTCCACCCTGTACACTCGTATAGTCATCTGGCTTATCAATCGTTCCTAGTGGAGTAAGATTCAAAATCGTTAATTCACTTTTTGTTAAAGCCATACAAGGAGTAATGAAACTACTTATCATTATCCATAATACTATGTATATCTTTCTTATTTTTTTCATATGATATCTCCATTTATTTGTGCTTTATTATATCATATTTTGTTTTTTCATACATTATTCTGATAGTAATTCTTTTAATTTTACTATTTCATATCCTTTTTCTTCTATATAATCAATTGTTGTGGATAATTCTCTTATATTATAGTTGTTTATTTCTATAGAATAAAACATGGAATCATTTAGATTGTTTTTTATTGTTCGATATAATTCTTTTTTTACTATGATATTTGGTTTAATCGTATGTAGTTTTTTCTTCTTACATAGTTTTAATAATTCTTCATTTTCTTTTTCTGTATAGCAGTAGTTTGCTTCTTTTTCTGTAATCATTTCTAGATAAGCAAGAGCTGTTGTGAAAAAGGATTTATGATAAGAATTCTGATAACTTAATAATTCAAATTCATGATTATGAGCTTTTTTAATTAAAGCAGTGTTCTTTTCTATTATGATTCCATCGATAAAGAAGGTTACTGGAATTTCTTTTTGATTTACGATGGTTAATACTTTTTCTATTTTGTTTTCTTCTTTAATTGGGAAAACTAATGATACTTTTTTTTCTTTTCTATTTCCTCCTAAAATATACTTATCATAGTTTTTTTCTATAGAAATGATTGGTAATACTTCTTTCATTACCATAAGAGATTCATTAAAAGCACCATATTGTTTCATTTTAGTATATGATTTTTCATAATCTACTTTTATTCCTTTTTTTCCTGAAATCATATGATTTCCAGTAATTTGAGCATTGGAATATTCTTTTTCATATTCTTTTGATTTTTCTTTTATTTCTATCATGATTGGGTCTTTTTCTCTCATTCTTTGCAAAAAATAAGTTGTTGTGAAAAAAGAGAATCCTATTAGTAATAAGCCAATACTATTTATTATTTTTTTATTCAAGATATCACCCATATTACTATATGAAAAAAAGAATTCTTTCATGAATTCTTTTTATTGATTGAATAATTTTCTATTTTTATAGATATAGTATGTACTTCCTCCTAATATAATTGTTCCTAAAAGGATACTTAGTCCTTGTGAAGTTGCTGTATCAGGAGAATCAACTACTGTAGTATTTGTATTATCTGTTGTTGTATTTGAAGTAGTTTCTGTCTGATTATTATTTTCTGTATTATTACTTGTATTGTTATTTGTATTATTATTTGTTTGATTACTTTTAATTGTTTTTATTCCATTATTGATTGTTGAATTTGTTTTTGTCTTTGTTTCATTGTCCGCTAGTTTTGCTAAGATGAAAATTATGAAAACAATAATTAGTACTACTATTATCCATTTTATAATATTTCTTACGAAATCACTCATTCCACTCACCCTCCATCTGCCCATATTATAACATATTTTTCTTGTTTTTCAAGAAAAAACTGAAAAGAAGAAGATTTCACTTCTTCTTTTTCCTATACTTCAGGAGTTATTTCTTCCTTTTTTTCTTCTTTTTTTGGCTCCTTTTTCTTTGGCTTTGGAAGAGCATCTCGTCTTGAAAAATTCTGTCTTCCTCTTTTGTCTGGTCCTAGTGCTTTTACGATGATTTCATCTCCAACACTTACTACGTCTCCTGCTTTTGCTACTCTTTCATGAGCAAGTTGAGAAACATGTACCATTCCTTCTGCTCCAGGCCATAATTCTACAAAGCAACCAAAGTCTTCTACTTTAATAACTTTTGCTTCATATATTTTTCCTACTTCAATTTCTCTTACTACTTCTTCTATCATAGCTCTTGTTTTATCTATAATATCTTGATCACTATGATAAATAATGACTCTTCCATCATCTTCTAATTCTACTTTTACAGCATTGATATTGGTTACTTCATTGACATTTGATGCCTCACAAATAATTTTTGTTATCATTTCTCCACCTTTACCAATGACATCTTTTATTTTTAATGGATTAATCATAAATGTTTCCATCTTTGGAGCATACTTAGATACTTCTTTACGTGGTTCTTTGATTTGTTTTTTAATGACTTTTAGTATTTCCAAACGAGCTTTCTTGGCTTGAGCTAAAGCTTCTTTTAGAATATCTTCTGTAATACCACTAATTTTAATATCCATTTGAAGGGCTGTAATTCCTTCTTCGCTTCCTGCTACTTTAAAGTCCATATCTCCTAAGTGATCTTCCATTCCTTGAATATCTGTTAAAATTGTATAATCTTTTCCATGAGTAATTAATCCCATTGCGATACCAGCAACTGGAGCTTTAATAGGAACTCCTGCTGCCATTAAAGACATACATCCTGCACAAATACTTGCTTGAGAAGATGATCCATTAGATTCTAATATTTCTGAAACTACTCTAATTGTATATGGGAATTCTTCTTCACTTGGGATAACTTGAGCAAGAGCTTTTTCTCCTAAAGCCCCATGACCAATTTCTCTTCTTCCTGGAGCTCCATAACGTCCTGTTTCTCCTACTGAGAATTGTGGGAAGTTATAATGAAGCATAAATCTTTTTTGATCTTCCATGGAAAGTCCATCTATTACTTGATGTTCATTTAAAGCTCCTAAAGTTGTGATAGATAAACTTTGAGTTTCTCCTCTAGTAAATAAGGCTGATCCATGAGTTCTTGGTAATAAGTCTATATCTGTTGAAAGAGGTCTTATTTCATCCATCTTTCTACCATCAGCTCTCATACCTTCTTTAACAACTATACTTCTAAATAATTCATATTCAATATCTGATACAACCATTTGAACTTTTACAAGTAATTCTTTTAGTT
>CAMYXG010000091.1 GCA_947303225.1 uncultured Caryophanales bacterium
TATGGAGACAAAAAAGCAGAAATGTGTAAAAAATATCATATTGACTTGATGATAGATGATGATCCATATAATTATAAAAAAATAATTGCAAATGGAATTCCTTGTCTGTTATTTGACGATAGAGAAAAATATGAGTTAAAAGATGATTATGTAACCAATTGGTTACAAGTAGAAAAATATATTGAAAGGAATCGAAAAAATGAAAAAAGCAATAAATAAATTTGTACTAATAGTAATAGCTATTATGATAATATTACCAGTAAAGGCAGCAAATTATGAAATACGAGAATTAATTCCAGTAAATGTAGAGACTACGATAGTAACAAAGAATTTTAGTTATAAAGATTTTTATTATAATGATCATAAAGCGGAAACAGATCAATCAAAAAACAACTTTATTATTTTTAAAGGAATCAAAAATATATCAGATGAAGAATTACCTATAAGTATTAGTATTGGTTTGTTTGACGAAAATAAAAAAAATATTGGAACAATAAATTATTGCTCAAAATCAGATAAAACAAGTGTTGTCGCAGAATCAATTTTAAAATCTGGAGAAGAAAAACCTTATGTAATAGAGATTAATAAGAACTATTTAGAAAAAGGAAAAACAACAAATAATATTAAGTACATTTCTATTTTAAGTGAAAATAAGAATTGTCGTACAGAAGGAAGTCAAGAATACATAGGCCAAACAGTAGAAGAAATCGGTGTTGCTAAAAACACGATTCTAGATAGTCAAACACAATTACTGATAAAAATATTATCAGGAGTTGCTATTGTGATAGTAGCCTTATTTTTATACAAGTTTATGTTTACAAAATCATTTCAAAATTATGATGGAAATGATATTAGACAAGGCTATAAAAGAGTTAATCAAGAATTAAAAGAGAAAAGAGAATACCAAGAAAAAGTGAATCCAAAACCAGTTCCTGTCCCAAAAAAGATTAAATCAGATAAAGTAATTGAACAGGAAAAACAAGCGGCAAACGAGCAAAAAGATAGTACCGACTTACATAATTTATACAAATAGAAGAGAAAGTAAAATTCTCTTTTTTCATAATTTCCCATAATTAATAGATAATTATTCCACATTTTTAGAGTATGATGAAATCATGAAGGAGGAATGCTTATAAGGATAGAAGAGAATCAAACAATATAATTATAATTAAAAATCATATAGATAAAGAAAAGAAAAAAGGAGGAATGTCCATAATAGAAAAAGAAAGGAAATAGTGATATACTATAAATAGGTGATAGTATGTATACAATTTGTTTGGTAGAAGATGAAGAAGCTTTAGCAAATGTAGTAAAGTTGTATTTAGAGAAAGCAGGATATAAGACAATCTGCTTTACAAAAGGAAAAGAAGCAATTGACTACATTGGAAATAAAGTAGATTTATGGATATTAGATATTATGTTAGGAGATGATGTTAGCGGTTATCATGTAATCCAAGCAATTCGAGAAAAAGACAAGAATGTTCCCGTTATTTTCACATCTGCAAGAGATCAAGAAATTGATAAAATCTTTGGTTTAGAACTTGGGAGTGATGATTACATGACAAAACCATATTCTAGTAAAGAATTAGTATTAAGAGTAAATAATATCATAAAAAGAGTTTATAAAAACAATGAGAACTCTAATATGATAGTCTACGACGATTATCAGATTAATCTCGATAAAAGAATCGTAGAAAAAAACAATAAAACTATAAAACTAACAACCTTAGAATTTGACTTATTAGTATTATTATTAAAAAACAAAGGAAAAGGATTTTCTAGAGAAGAAATATTATCTGGTGTATGGGGAGAAGACTATTTTGGAAATGATAGAGCAGTAGACGATTTAGTAAGAAGGCTAAGAAAAAAAATGCCAAAATTACAAATCGAAGCAATATATGGCTATGGATATAGACTATCATGAGAACTTATAAAAATAGTCTAAGTAGACAACTATTATTTGTTGTTGGACTAGCATTTATTTTACTATTTATTTCCTTAGGTGCACTACTTCCTAGAATGATTATTCCTGTTGCAGAATCTAATATCTATAACTATCTTAGCGAACCATTAAAGATGTATGATACATCTGTAGATAATAAACTATTAAATACCGAGATTGCTTATATTTATGTATTTGATGATGACATTACTACGAGTCCAAATATTCAAGATGTCATCCAAGTAAAAAAAATAAATAAATTAATAAAACAAATAATAAAAACTTATGGAAAACTAATATATAATCATAAAATATACTACTACTACACTCTAAAAAACGATGGAATCATAAAAATAGCAATTACAGATAATAGTTATATCAACCGAACAAAAACAGAAATACTAAGTGCTATCTTTCCACTTGTTCTAGCAACATTCTTACTAATAGGATTAATGGTTGTTTATTGGTCCTCTCATTTAGTGAGAAAAATAGAAAAATTAAAGCATAAAATTGATAATA
This sequence comes from uncultured Caryophanales bacterium, assembly GCA_947303225.1. Classification (GTDB taxonomy): domain Bacteria; phylum Bacillota_I; class Bacilli_A; order RF39; family UBA660; genus UBA3789. The sequence continues at coordinate 2,462 of CAMYXG010000091.1, forward strand.
TTGATAATCCAGATTATAATCATAAGGTAGATTTCCAAATTGATGATGAAATTAGATCTCTAGCTCTAGCAATAGAGGATATGAGAATTTCTCTAATCAGCCAGGAAACTTATCGAAATCAAATGTATCAAAATATTTCACATGATTTTAAAACACCTCTCACCGTAATAAAATCATATATTGAAGCAGTAGAAGATGGTATAGAAGATAAAGATACTGCTTTCGATACAATTAAAATTCAAACCGAAAAATTAGATCAAAAAGTACGCTCACTTCTCTACTTAAATAAGCTAGATTATCTCAAAAATACACAAGTAGAAAAAAAAGAACTTATAAATATGGAAAAAATAATTCAAGAAGAAGTTGAAAAATTCAAATTTCATCGTAAAGAAATAAAATTTGAAGTATCAATTGATAAAAAATCAAAATATTATGGTTCAGAAGAAAATTGGGAAACAATTTTTGACAATCTATTAAGTAATTTTATGAGATATACTAAAAATAAAATAAAAATTACAGCGAAACAAAACAAAATAGTCTTATATAACGATGGTGATCAAATAGACAATGACCTATTGGAAGGAATTTTTACTCCATTTCGAAAGGGTATGAAAGGAGAATTTGGTCTCGGTTTGTCCATTGTTAAAAAGACACTAAATATGATGGGATATAATATTATCATAAAAAATGAACGAGTAGGAGTATCATTCATAATAACAAAAGGAACTAATTCATAGTTCCTTTTCTGTATCTTTGATTAAATTTATCAATTTGACTTAATACTTTTATTTTAGGCTTTTCTTCTTGCCTCATATAATTTAAATCAATAAAAGGTAAATTTTCACAATAATTAGAAGGACACATGGTAATAAAATGAGATTCATCCTCATTAAAGCAGATTACTTTAAAATAATCGACTAACTTATTTTTATCTCTCCCACATTCATCATATCGAAATACATAAGTATTTTCAAACATTCCATAACCAAGTCTATAATCTGATGGAATATATTTTTTTACTTCTTCAATAACATCATCCAAAGGAAAGTTAGGAACAAAAATACTAGGATTAGGATCATCTAATTCCATATTATAATCAGCAGTATGCCTATTAACATGTTCTCTAAATCTTTCCTCATCATAAGAAATAACTTGATTAAAATAGTATGAATGAAACTCCGTTCCTTCCTCCAAAAGACCTAATTGATAGCGACAATAAAAAGAAATACAATAATCATCCATAACACCTGGATTCCTCTGTATAAAGTTCAAAAGATCCAAATACCTTTTTTCACGTGCCAATAATCGAATCGTATTAAGTTTCATACCACGAACAGCATAATAATACTTATCAGAATGCTGTTGAAAAACAGAATCATTTTGAATTTCTAACTCAATTTGATTTAAGAAATTCCTAGCTTCTTCAATTTGATTTAATATTATTAGAACATAAATATAGTAGGGTTTACTAGAAAAATCATGAGGATATTTTTCATAGTATTCTGCTAATAAACGTTTTGCTTCATCTGGATTTGTTTCAATAAAAGAACAAGCTCTATGAAATTCATATTGATTGTAAAATAATTCTGTCATATAGAAACCTCCAATAAAAACAAGTATATCACAGATAAAATAAGAGATGATATAATTTCTATTTATAAGGTTATTCTCAATAATGATAAATCAATTATAGATTGTATTTACAAAAATACAATGATAAAATAAAACTAAGATAAGGAGAAAACCATGAATGAGAATAAATTATATATGAATGTAATTCGATTTATACTATTAACAATTGGATCGATTATAGCAGCATATTCCCTAAGTTCTTTTTTAATTCCAAATATGATACTAGATGGTGGAATAACAGGATTATCAATAATCATATCTAGAATAACGAGAATTCCATTAAGTATATTAGTTTTAATGTGTAATATTCCATTTATTTATATTGGATTTAGAAATCTTGGAAAAGGATTCTTAATAAGAACAGTCTATTCCATGACATTGTTTTCCATCATGATTCATTTATTTGAAAATATTTCTCCATTTACAGATGAGATTTTACTAGCAACCGTTTTTGGAGGAATAATACTAGGAGTAGGAGTAGGATTAGTCATACGCTTTGGTGGCTGTGTTGATGGAACAGAAAGCGTAGCAATAGTTATTAGTAAAAAAACAAATTTAAGTGTTGGACAAATTGTATTAATCTTTAATTTAATGATTTATACGATTGCAGGATTTATGTTTGGATTTGATCGAGCAATGTATTCACTATTGACTTATTTCATTACATTTAAGATAATAGACTTTGTTTCAGAAGGATTAGAGCAAGCAAAAGCTGCTATGATAATTACAGAAAAAGGTA
>CAMYXG010000092.1 GCA_947303225.1 uncultured Caryophanales bacterium
TATCTTCTTTATTTTCATAACTTACTGGATCTAGATGTAAGTTCTTAAATCCTTGTACGTTACTATTTCTTATAGAACACTTATTTTCGTAGTCTTTACCATACTGTTTTGGTGTTGCACCAAAAAGAGCAATTATCATCCATAATTTCTTTAGATAATTTCTTAGTATTTTGAAGTAAGCATCTTCTAAAGTTTCTGGTAAATTGCTGTATAGTCTTCTTAATTCTTTATAGTATTTTTCATTTATTGAAAAATTTAAATGAACTCCAGACATACAGTACATTTCGTATCCATATTTCTTGTATAAATACATTTCGTATTCATGTTCTTTTACGTTTTCTCCGTAATCACCAAAGTTAAAGTTTTCAATAGGTGGTAGGATACAAGGCATACTATATGGCCAGATGTATTCACCTGCTTTTCGTAATTCTTCTAGAACTACATTTGTTACGTTTAATAATTTATCGTAACATTCTTTGGTAGTTGCACATGGAGTTGTTCTAAGTTCTAGTTGGGCTGCACCGAAATCTGTAGTAACAAAGGCATTTGTATTTCTGTTACCAAATACTTTCAGGTGTGGTAAGCTTGATAGATTACCATCAGCTGTTGTTCTTAGACCTTCACGTTCAATACCAATACAATATTTTTGTGATATCATTTTATAGCGATTCCTCTCTTTTTCACAACGTCAGTATTATACCACATATTTAAAAAAAAGTCCATTTTTGGAGGGGTAATATGTAAAAGAATGACTTAATATCCAACAAAGTCCTTATATTATATATTTTATTTTATTTATAAAAATATATTATAACATTTGACTTTTATATAAAGATAACATATAATATGTCGCGAGGGGATCAATATGAACACCGATTACAATTTATACAAGATTTTCTTGTACTTATTTGAAGAAAAAAGTATTTCAAAAACTGCGGCAAAGTTATATGTTTCTCAACCTGCTATTAGTTATAGTTTAAAGGAATTAGAGAATCAATTAGGGTATACTTTATTTTATCGAAATTCTAAAGGAATTGAACCTACTGTAGAAGCAAAAGAATTATATGGTTATATTTCTACTGCTTTTAATATTTTAAATGATGCAGAAGAACATATTAAAAATTTAAACAATTTAAATATTGGATGTATTCGTATTGGAACACCATCTCATATTGGAATCTTTTATTTATCTTCTTTTATTTCTGATTTTAGAAAATTATATCCTGGTATTAAATTTGAAATTATTTGTAAATCTACTTCTGATATGGTTGAGATGTTAGAAACTCGTAAACTTGATTTAATTGTTGATACATTACCAATTAATAGTAAAAAGAATGTTACTAAAGTTACCTTATCTAAGTTATATAATTGTTTTGCTTATAATAAGAATATTTTTAAGGATGTTGATATTAAAAATGTTGAAGATTTATCGAAATATCCTTTGATATTACCAAGTGCTACATCTTCTATTCGTTTGAAATTAGATGAATATATGGAAAGTAAGAATACAAAGTTGAATCCTGTTATTGAATCATGGACTACAGAAATTATGTTAGAGATGGTTCGACAGGGAGTAGGTATTGGATATTTTATTAAGAATGTTATTGATACACAAGATGATAAGGAAAACTTTGAAGTTATTTCTTTTCAAAATCAATTACCTGCAGTGGATGTTTGTTGTGTTTATATTGATGATTTTCTAACTATGGCTACACGTAAATTTATTGAATTATTAACGAATCAAAAGGTGGGGGATTAGTGTGATGAATTTTTTATTAAGTGATGAGAAAGAGATTTCCTCTAATGATTATGAAATCCGTAAAAAGTTATACGAAGAGTTTACTAATTTACCTGTATCTTTTGTTTCAAAGATGCGTCATTTGCAACCACAGGTAGGATGCTTTAATCGTTGTAGTTTTTGTAGTAAGTTTTCTGTGTGTAAGAGTGAATACTGGACGTTATCGACTTTACGTAATATTATAAGTGCTATAAAATATACTTCACAGAATTATACGAAAGATGATTTACTTCTTTCTTGGGATAGAAGAGAACATCGTGTTGGAGTTATTTTTCCCTATTTAAATAATGATATAGCTGCTTATCCTTATTTAGATCATTATATTGATTTATGTTATAAAGAACTTGGAGTTAGAACTCGTATCTCTACTGTTGGATTTTCTAGATATAATGAAGAATTAAATCGTGTTCATAAAAATATTTGTTCAAAAGAGTTATTATATGCTTTAGGTGGAGTTCGATTATCTCTTTGTCAATATGGACGTGTTTGGGAAGAAAAGAGTCATGAGAATTCGTTAGAAGATTATACAAAAGATATTGCTAATTTTTTACAAATTTATAAACCATATTATGATAAATTTGGATCTGGATCTCGAAAAATGTGTGTAGAGATTCGTTTTTCTCCTTTAATTCAAAATAAAGATGTTTTTGTTTTTACTTATCATCATAAATTTGTGATTGCGACAGGAAATTATTTATTCTGATGAGAATATTTCATTAGAAGAGTGTTATGTAAGTGATCCTTATAAGCATTCTCTTCAATTAAGTCAGGAAGCTGTTTTATTTAATGAGTATCATTTGAGTTTTAATGTTTCTAGTGAAGATGAGATGATTCAATATTTAGATTCTAATGTGTTAAATGTTGATCGAGTAGTTGAAATGTATTTATTTAAAAATAGAGATGGTATTTATTATTCTTTGAATCCTAAACTAACTCAAGATGGTAATTATAGTATGAATATTTATCCTAAGACAGAAGAAAGAATGAAAAGTGGTTATATTATTACAGAAAGATTCTTTTTAAATGCGTTGTATAATTTTAAAAAGAAAAGGGGATATCTTCTTAGAGATTCGATTTCTAATACTAGTTTTGAAGATACAGAAGAGGTTTTATCTATTTTACGAGAATATGCTACTTATTATGAGGAACTTGGAAAGATAGAAAAGCATGATTATATATTAGAACATGTTATTCCTTTAATAGAAATATATATTGAGGCTTTAAAATTATCTGGGTATTCTTCTGATGTGTTTTTTGATAAAAATTTTACGATTGATACTGGAATGATTTGTAATTTAGGACGTGCTGTTCATCTATTTCAAGGACTTACGAGCTATATTAACGAACCTTTAACACCGATTCATGAGAGAAACTATGGAAGGCATTGTTCTACTATGAAGCAAGAAAATTATGGTTGGTTATTGGGATGTGATTTTAATCAAACTCTTTTAATTGAAAAGTTAGACTTTTTTAATACTGCTTCTACGGAAGGACAAGTGTCTTTTCGAAAAAAGATTGTGATGGATCATTTTAATGATAAAATAGAAGAAAAAGAAAAGTATTTATATCCTGGAGAAGTAAAATAGAAATGAGGTAAGTCTATGTCAATTGACTTTTATAAAGAATTTGGAGAATATGGTTTTTTAGCAAACTATTCTCCTCATGGATTTTATCAGAATGGGATTTATTATCCTACAGTAGAGCATTATTATCAATCTGAAAAATTTGATAATCCAAATATTCGAGATAGTATCATTACTGCGAAGACTCCTAAAGAAGCTTCTATGATTGGTAGAGATAGAACTCATAAGAGAAAAGAACATTTTCGTGATCAAAAACTTCAAGTAATGTATGAAGGTGTCTTAGAAAAGTTTCGTCAAAATCCAGATATTCGTAGTAAATTGATTGAAACAAGAAATCAGATAATTCGTGAGATGACAGTAAAGGAATCTTATTGGGGAGTAGGACCTGATTTAGATGGTGAAAATCATATTGGTCAAATATTAATGAACGTGAGAGAACAAGTAAAAAAAGAAGTTCTTGATACGATTCTGGAAGAAGCCAAGAAAGAGAAAGTTTATGTAATTGGGCATCATCATCCTGATCCGGATTCTGTTTTTTCTAGTTTAGTTTTCACTCATATTTTAAGAAGTTTTGGGATTGATGCTGTATTTGCTGTTAGAGATGAAGAATTTGTAGAAAAGAAAATGATCGATGACTTTTTGAAGGAAGATTATGAAATGATTGATGATTATCATGATAAAAAGTTTATTTTAGTTGATCATAATCATTTAGATGGTATTCCAAAAGAAAATGTAATTGGTTCTATTGATCATCATATTATTACCAATGAAGTGTCTAATCTGATTGAAATTGAATATGCTTCTTGTGGTTTATTATTATATGATTTATTTCGTAATTCTTATGATTTCTCTGATGATGAGAGAAAACTAATTGGACTTACTGTCTTATCAGATACAGAGTACTTAGTTAGTAGTCGTTTTGGAGAGGAAGATAGACAGTTATATCAAAAATTAAATTGCGGAATTGATGTAGGTGCTGCTCAAAAGAAATATTTTGAGACTACAGATTTTTCTGATAGTATTTCTGATAATTTTCATAAAGATTATAAGGAATATGATTATAATGGTTATCATATTAAACGTAGTATGATTACTAGTTATCATGATGGATGGGAAGAACATTATACGGATTATATTTTAGAGATAGAAAAAAATGATATTAATCTATTGATATGGTGTGATTATGAGAGTAAAACTACTTTTGTGATTTATCAGGGAAAAGAATATGTATTTCCTTATTTTACTACTAGTACAAATTTGGTGTTAAAGTACTTAGAAAAACAAAAAGTACTTTAGGTATAAATTATATTTATTTATTTTTTGAATTATAAGCTGTTTTTATATCTAGTATTAAAAATATATGTTTGATTTATGTGAATTGTTTGTTATATCATGTTATT
>CAMYXG010000093.1 GCA_947303225.1 uncultured Caryophanales bacterium
AAATACTATTTATAGTTTTGTTCATTATGAATTTGATATTTTAATATGTACTACAATTATTGAAACAGGTATTGATATTCCTAATGTTAATACTTTGATTATTATAGATGCTGATCGCTTTGGATTAAGTCAGTTATATCAAATTCGTGGTCGTGTCGGAAGAAGTGATAAGTTTGCCTATGCTTACTTGATGTATCAACCATTTAAATCTCTTACTGAAACTGCTGTTAAGAGATTAAATGTTATTAAAGAATTTACTGAATTGGGAAGTGGATTTTCTATTGCTACTAGAGATTTGTCTATACGTGGAGCTGGTGATATCTTAGGTAGTGAACAAGCTGGATTTATTGATAGTGTTGGAATTGATTTATATTTAAAGATGCTGAATGATGAAGTAAAAAGAATTCATCATGAACCTATAGATGAAGATATTCTTGAGGAGAAAAAGCCATTAATTAATGTAACTACTCATATTGATAATCAATATGTTTCTGAAGATGATTTAAAAATTGAAATTCATCAAAAAATTAATACTATAGATAGTGAAGAAACTTTTTCTTTGGTTCGATCTGAATTGGAAGATCGTTTTGGAACTTTGGATGAAAGTATTATTATTTATATGTATGAAGAATGGTTTGAAAAGTTAGCTGAAATGCTTAAAATATCTCATGTTAGACAAACTAGAAATTCAATTGAAATGGTTATTCCTAAGGAAGTTTTGGATAAATTAGATACGGAAGAATTATTTGTTGATGCATTTGAAGTAAGTAATATGTTTCGATTTATTAGTAGAGGAAATAATTTAATTATTATTTTAGATATTATTAAATTAGAAAAGCATCCTATTTATTATTTAGTTGATTATCTTCGTAAAATATATGATAAATTTGGAGAATTTCTTGACTAATCTTTCTTGTATTGATACTATTTATTCATAATGGAGGTTGTTGTAGATGGATGATAATACATTAATTCAATTTAGGAAACAGCATATTCAAAATTATCGAAAATCGATTATTGATATTATTCAAAATAATACTACTGTTTTGGTAGATGAAGATATTACTTCTTTATTTAAAACACCTCCTTTGGATTCTATGGATTTATTAAAGGTTAAGTTTTTAAAGATAGCAAAAAAAAATAAATTAGTTTTTCGTACAGATTCTTTGAATCAATTATTAGAATCCTATCGAAAGAATGTTTTAAAGTGTTGTTCTAGATTAAAGAAAATACGTATTGATTTATTGTGTCATAAAGTAAATGAAATAGATTTAGATGATAGTAATATCATTCAAATATATAAAAAAGATTTTACTAGTATTCATAGAGATTTTAAGAAAATTATGAAAGAACAATTGCAAGATTCTTTTGAATTATGTATTTTAAAGAATATAGATTTAATATTTCCTGTTGATGTTGATGATAGTATTAGAAATGAGATTATTTTAGATATTACAAAATATGTAATAAATTCATATAAAAATCCTATATTAGATAGTTTTGATATTATGATACTAGTGAAAGATACAACTTTAGTGAATAGTGTTAAAGAACAGTCTGAGCACTATCTATTTACTTTAAAAAATTCTAGACTATTAAATGATATTTGATTTGATTATATATTTGTGCTATAATATGTTCATATTGAAATGTTATGAGGAAGAGCTTTATAGTTACATTTATTTTAGAGAGCTTTGTTGGGTGAAAGAAAGCATAAATGAATTATATTAGTATGGCTTCTGAACTTTTATATCGATATGTAGGTATAAACGTAGATAGGCGTTAACTATTTAAGTGTATAATATTGATTATTATAAAATAAGGTGGTACCGCGAATGATTCGTCCTTATGTTTATAATAATTTTTTTTTGGAGGGATGAAAAATGAAAAAAGAAAAGTATTATATTAGTACTGCTATTGCATATACTTCAGGGAAACCTCATATAGGTAATACTTATGAGATTGTTTTAGCTGATGCTATAGCAAGGTATAAAAGGTTACAAGGATATGATGTTTATTTTCAAACTGGTACTGATGAACATGGTGAAAAAATTGAATTAAAAGCAAAAGAAGCAGGGATTACTCCTCAAAAATTTGTGGATGAAAAAACATCTGAAATTCGTCAGATTTGGGATATTATGAATACTAGTTATGATAAATTTGTTAGGACTACAGATCCAGATCATGAAAAGGTTGTTCAACATATTTTTAAATATATGTATGATAAAGGTGATATTTATCTTGGAAAGTATGAAGGATGGTATTGTACTCCTGATGAGTCTTTTTGGACTGATACTCAGGTTGTGGAAAAAGAAAAAGGGGTATATGTTTGTCCGGATTGTGGAAGAGAAGTTCAAAGAAAATCTGAAGAAGCTTATTTTTTTAAATTAAGTAAATATCAAAATCAATTAGAAGAGTATATTGAATCACATCCTGAATTTATTCAACCAGTTGCTAGAAAAAACGAGATGATTAATAATTTTATTAAACCTGGTCTTCAGGATTTGTGTGTTTCTCGGACTTCATTTAAATGGGGAATTCCTGTTGATTTTGATCCTAAGCATGTTGTTTATGTTTGGTTAGATGCTCTTACAAATTATATTACGAATATTGGCTATGATGTTGATAATGAGTCTGATGAGTTTCATTATAAATGGCCTGCTGATTTGCATTTAATTGGGAAAGATATTATCCGTTTTCATACTATTTATTGGCCATGTTTTTTAATGAGTTTAGATTTACCTTTGCCAAAACAGGTATTTGGACATCCTTGGTTAATTATGAGTGATGGAAAAATGAGTAAGTCACGTGGAAATGTTGTGTATGCTGATGATTTGGTCAATGAGTTTGGTGTTGATGCGGTTCGTTATTATTTTTTACATGAAATTCCTTTTGCGAGTGATGGTGTATTTACTCGTGAGTTATTAATTGAAAGAATCAATGGTGATCTTGCTAATATATTGGGAAATCTTGTTCAAAGAACTATTTCTATGGGAAATAAGTATTTTAATGGTAAAATTACTAATAAAAAAGTAAAAGAAGATGTTGATTCTGATTTTATTACTCTTATTAACTCATTAGAAAAGAACGTATCCAATAAAATGAATCGTTTACAGATTAGTGATGCTATTAGTGAAATATTTGATTTATTGAGAGCGAGTAATAAATATATTGATGAGACGACTCCTTGGATATTAGCAAAAGATGAAAAACTATTTGATCGTTTAGAGACTGTTCTTTATCATTTATTGGAAGCTATTCGTGTTTGTGCTGTTTTTTTAGAACCATTTTTAACGGATACTAGTGAAAAAGTATTTGATCAACTTCAATTAGATTGTAGAGAGACTGGATTTGTTGAATCTAACTCTTATCATTTAGGTAGTCCTACTCCATTATTTATGAGAATTGATACTAAAAAATAGAAGATGCTTGTTTGAATCTTCTTTTTTTTGTAATATAATTGTTTTATGAGGTGGTATTATGTTTATTGATACTCATTGTCATTTATCTTATGAGGATTATGATAATATTGATGAAATTATGAAAGAAAATAGAGAAAATGGTATTGATAGAATTATTATTTCTGGATGTACTAAAAATACTATTTTAGAATCTATTGAGTTATCAAAAAAATATGATGATGTTTTTTTAACTATTGGTTATCATCCAAGTGAAGCTTCTACTATACAAGAGGAAGATCTTAAATTGTTAGAGTCTCAAATTCAGAACAATGATAAAATTGTTGGTATTGGAGAAATTGGTTTGGATTATCATTATGGAAAAGAAGAATCATTTAAACAGAAAGAATTATTTCGACGTCAATTAATGATTGCTCAAGAATATCATTTACCTGTTGTAATACATACTAGAGATGCTACTGAAGATACAATTAAAATTCTTAAGGAATTTCCGGATGTTTATGGTGATATTCATTGTTTTAATGGTAGTATTGAAGTAGCTAAAATATATATTTCTATGGGTTATAAATTAGGTATAGGTGGTGTTGTTACTTTTAAAAATAGTAATCTATTTAAAATTGTGGAGGCAGTAGGTATTCAATATTTATTGTTGGAAACAGATGCTCCCTATCTTACTCCTGAACCTTTTCGAGGAAAAAAGAATTCTTCTAAATATATTCCATTGATAGCTAAAAGAATTTCAGAAATATTAGACATTACTATTGAAGAAGTTTCTAAATATACACTTAAAAATACAAAATCCTTGTTTGACTTGAAGTAGTTTTTATGCTATCTTAGTTATGATAGGAAGGGTTAGATGATATGCAAAAAAAGTATAGAACTCAGTTAATTGTATCTTTAATTATTGTGTTTATTCTCTTTTTTGCTCTTTTTTTCTTTTCTATTATATTTTTTCATAGAAAAGAAAACCATTCTTTAAAAGTTTCTTATCACAGCTCTAGTGTATTACGATTGAAAGATTTATTACCTATTTCTGATACTTTAGGAAAAAACTTGGTAAAAGAAGGTAGTGCAAATGGGGTACAGGGATATATAGATTTTACTATTTCAAATATTTCTTCTCATCCTATTCGATATGAAATCTATCTCTTTGAACATGATAATCAAAAAAAGGTGAATAAAATTAAAGGCAGTTATGTGAAGTTTTATTTGACAAATGAGTTGGATGTTCCTATGAGTGGTTTTGATAAACGTCGTTTACCTACTTATAATGATTTGCCTGTTTTGAATGATAAGCCGGGTGCTAAATTATTATATC
>CAMYXG010000094.1 GCA_947303225.1 uncultured Caryophanales bacterium
TTATTTCCAATTTAAATTTTTTAAAGAAAAACTATTGACTTTTAATAGTTAGCCTTTCTTTATTTGTGTTCAAATTAATATTATCAAATGTCTTTTTTGGAGTCAATCTACTTTCTCTTATTTTTTTCTCTCTTTTATAATATCTCCTCTTTTTAATTCTCCAATTAATAATGAAGAATTCGGATTATGATTTTTTCTATTATCCATTACTTTTTTTTCATCATAATTTGCATAGCAATATTTGCAAAAATGACTACAACTATTATATACTCCTATATCTACCATTTGTATACAATGACATTTTTTTTCTTTTCTAGCTTTCCATTCTTCTTTATATATTTTTCCTGTTATTTTGAATGCTAATTCTCGTGACATACATTCATCTTTTATAAATCCATATTCTACTAAATCTCTATCTTCAAAACATGTGTGTACTTTTAAATGATGTTTTTTTGCACTTTCACTAAATGAAATGCCTATCTCTCTATAATCCGACTCTTCTAGAACCTTATTATGTATAATCTCTTTATGATTTCTTACATTTTTATAATCATCTAAGAAAGAGATTAATATTTTACTTACTAATCCATCTAGTAGAAAACAAACTCGATCAAATGCTTTTTTATGATATTCTAGAGTGTAAGTTTCATTAATAAAAACTGGATCATATCGAATACATATATTATCTTTTCCAATTATGCTAGAAAGAGTTTTAATCGCTTCTATTACTTTCTTTTTATCTGGTACATTTGGTTCAATATCTTTCTTATAAGGAGTTAAAGTGATATGAAAATATACTTTTTGCTTGATTTCTTTTATTTTATCTAGAATTGGAATGGGATTTTTCGTACAAAAAAAAGATTAAATCTACATTATCTAAGTTAATTCTACTAATTAAATTTGGATTAAATGGATTTCTTACATCAAAATATCCTTCTTTTATTCGATTCATAAACCACTCAGAATAGAAGGCAACGATGTCCGTTCTTCCACTTACATTTAATATCATTTCATTACCTCCTATTTATAGTATTATTACTTATTTTATCATATTGTATGATAAATAAAAACAAAGTAATTAATTCTACTTTGTTTCATTATTCTTTTTCCAATATTTCCATACTTCTTTTAATTAGGCTTTCTTCTTTTGTATTTATTATTTTTAATATACCTTTTTTTTCTTTATTATTTAATAATTGATGCATTTCTAATTGTCTTTTTACTTCTCTTGATACTCCATCTGAGCTATCTATTAATACTGCTTTTGGTACTGCTTTTTGTATTTGATCCTTAATCAGTGGGTAGTGCGTACATCCTAAAATAATAGAATCAGCTTCTTCTTTGTAATCTTTTAATAATCTGTCTAATAGTTCATCAATCTCTTTTTCTTTGTCTTGTTCAATTAATGAAGCAAGATTTTCTCCCGATATATTTATTAATTCTTGATCAGTATCTTGATAATTATGGATTAATTCATCTACTCGCTTTGATTTCATTGTATTTGGAGTGGATAGAATAATTGTCTTTTTAAAATGATTATCATGAGCAACTTTAATTGCTGGTACTGTTCCTACAAAGATGGTATTTGGATATTTTTTTCTAAGTTTTTTCATACAAATTGTTGTTGCGGTATTACAAGCTATTACGATAATTTTGCATTGTTCTTTTAATAAATAATCTACTATATTAGATGTTATTTCTAATAATTCTTCTTCTGTCTTTTCTCCGTATGGATTATGAATACTATCTTCATAAAATAAGTAATCTTCATTTGGAAGAAGTTTTCTTAATTCTTTTAAAATTGAAAGTCCACCTAGTCCTGAATCAAATACTCCTATTTTTTGATTCATATTTATTCTCCTTTTAGAGCTCTTACTTTTTCCTTAAATTCTGCTCCTCTTTCTTCACATTCTTTATATTGATCCCAACTTGCACTAGCAGGAGATAAGAGTACGACATCTCCATTTTCAGAAGTTTCAACAGCTTTATCAAAACCATCTACTAAGTGTTCATAACAATAAACTTTGATATTTCTTTCTGTAGCAAAATCTACTACTCTATCTCTACATTGACCAATAGCTATGATTTCTTTCACGTTTTCTAAGTAACCATCTAAATCAGAAAAATCTTGTCCTCTCTCTAATCCTCCTAAAAATAAGATGGTTGGTTTTTGAAAGGATGATAAAGCAATTTGACAACATTTTATATTGGTTGCTTCTGTATCATTATAGTATTCTACTCCATTTATAGTATCTATATATTCTAAACGATGTTCTACTCCTCTAAATTCACTTACTACGGACTGAATAATGTCATTTGAAACTTGATATTCTTTTACTACCATAATAGCAGCCATTACGTTTTCTACATTATGCATTCCTTTTATTTTGATATCATTAATGTCCATTACTTTTTCTCCATAATAGTATATATAAGAGTCTTCTAGGTAACATCCTTCTATTTTTTCTTTACTAGAAAAATATTTTTTATTTGATATTATGTTTTCTGTTTCTTTTAAAACATCTTTATTATCCTTATTTAAAATCGCTATGTCTTCTTTTGACTGATTATAAAGCATTTTTGATTTAGTATGTTTATAGTGCTCATAAGTCTTCATAAAATCAATATGAGCTTCTGAAAAATTAGTGATTACTCCAACATGTGGATGAAAATTAACAAAATTCTCTCCTTGTTGACAAGAACATTCCATTACAATAATATCATTTTCTTTTACTTTTTCTAAAATACTTGATAGAGGATATCCAATGTTTCCAGCTAAATGAACTTTATTGCCGTATGCTTTTTTCATAATTTTATAGGTAATCGTTGTTGTTGTAGTTTTACCATTTGTACCAGTAATTCCAATTAATTCGACATTCTTTGGCAATAATCGATAAGCCATCTCTACTTCATTTATTACTTCTATTCCTAATTCTTTTGCTTTTAATACGTATTTATGATCAATTGGAACTCCAGGATTTTTTATTAAATAATCAAATGAAGAATCTAATAAATCATCTGGATGAGATTCAAATATTAATTGTACTCCTAATTCTTTTAATTCTTTGATTTGTGAAGGATCTTGTTTTTCTTCTTTACCTCCATCATTTAAAATTACTTCATTTTCTCTTTTTATTAATACTTTGGCAGCTTGATAGCCACTTCTAGCCATTCCTAATATTAATATTTTTTTCTTTTCAAACATTTTATCACCATTTTCAGTATACTATAAAATTCTTATTTTTACTACAATTTCCCTTTTCATATTTGAATTAATCATGTATAATATGCGAAAAAAACAGGTGATTTTATGATTTATGATTATTATGATATAGAAGCATATGAAGAAGAATCTAATGATTTTTTTAATAAAATGGAACAATATGGACAACCAAATCCATTTTCAGATATTTATTTAAGTTTTTTAGAACTACCAGAAGATATGAAATATCGTTTTTTTAAAGATTATGAAATTGATATGGATGCATATCTCTTCTTTTTAGTTCGATTTTTCGGATTGAAAAGTCCGATTCAGAGAAAAAGATTTTTAAAACATCCTTATATTAGGTCATTGGTAGTTGAAAATCGAATCAATCATCTTCAAACACCTATGGGTGAAGTTGAATTTCAATATTGGATAAATGGAATCCCTGATATTTTAAAAAAAACTTTTCAAAATCTTGGTTATTCTTCCATCATAGATTCTTTTTGTCTTTTTCGAGATGAATTTATTGGTGCATATAATGGAAGATGCCATGAAGCTTCTATTCAATTTAGTGGGCAAAATGATGTGGTAACTGCTTTTATGCATGAACCTCTTAGTAATCTTCGTTTTCTACATAGTTTTGTTGAAACTGATGAGAAGATTTTAGAAACAACTGCTAATATTGTTATGAAAAAAGAAGATTACTATAGACTTACTAGACCAGAAGTTATTACCAAAATTCCTGGTGAAGAACTATTGGATCTATGGAATTCTTTCTTTCAAAAGCATCCTAGATTAAAAGATATGAATATCAAACAATTACTTACTGAATATGAAGAAGTCAAACAACATCCGGATACTATTAAAATTAAAACTATTCGTACTAGATAAAAAAACTCTAACAAAAGTTAGAGTTTTCTACATATGGTTCGATGTTTATTGATGAATACAATCTTTTTTAGAATATTTCATTTGTTAATCATATCAAATCTAGCTAGAAAAGATAGTATTTGTATTTTTTTGTTCATAATATCTGATTTTAGAGATAAACTTAAAATCCCAGAAAATAACAATATCCTGAAGTCCCATTATTACCAATTCTACAAGCATACCATGATAAATGAGCCTCTACACTTCCATCTTTTGCTACTATCACTGTATAATTAGTGGTAGTACAAGAAAAACTATTATTATTTTCTCTGCAACGTGAAGGGTTGGTTGCATATCCAAATGCTTCTTTTATGATTTCCTTATTTGCTTCATATGAGTTTTCATCATTACCTTTCATTTCGTAGTTTCCTATTTTCATTTCAGGACTTTGTTGTTTCATTTTTGGTGTTATGACAAATACCAGATAACTCTCTTTTAATATGTCATTTTCTATTATATGTTTTAAATAGAATGGAGGATATAGATTGTCAATCAATGTAGATTCATCTTCTCCATAAACATCCATCCTCGTATAATCAATCTTATAGAAATGTTAATCTATCTGATTGATCCTTTCTA
>CAMYXG010000095.1 GCA_947303225.1 uncultured Caryophanales bacterium
CCAGAAGAAAAAGATTCTATAGTTGAATTTTTAACTAGTGGTTTATTTAAAGGAATTGGTGAAAAGAAAGCAAAAGCTATTGTAGATGTTTTAGGAAAAGATACATTAAAAATTATTTTAGAAACTCCAGATAATTTAATATTAATTCCTGGTATTAGTAAAGCAAATGCTGATATGCTACATGATAAATTGAAAGAGTACGAAGCTAGTTATGAAATAATAATTATGCTTACGGATATGGGATTTTCTACAAAAGATGCTATGTTGATTTATCATACTTATCAGAATAAAACTAGAGAGATTATTGATGATAATATTTATCAATTGATTCGTTCTATTCATGATTTAACATTTAAAAAAATTGATATGATTGCATTGAGAAATGGGGTTTTAAAAGATCAAGATATTCGAGTAGAAGCTGCTATTCTATATATTATGGAAGAAGTTAGTAATACTTATGGACATAGTTATTATCTTTTAGAAGAAATCATTCAATTATTACCTAGAGTTCTTGGAATTGTTTTAGAGGAAAATCTTATTATTCAGTATTTAAATGCATTAGAAATAGGTGGAAGTATTGTTCGAAAAGAAGAGAAATATTATTTGAAAGAAATGTATGAAGCAGAATGTTTAATTGTTAAAAGATTTAGAAGATTAAATCGGAGTGAGGAAAAGAAAAGTAAAAAGATTGATGATATGATTCAAGAATTAGAACAATTATTTGATATTCAGTATAATGATTGTCAATTAGAAGCTATTAAAAAAAGTTATTTAAGAGATTTTTTAATTATTACTGGTGGCCCTGGTACTGGTAAAACTACTATTATGAAGGGTATTATTGAATTGTATCGTTTAATGGAACATATTTCTTATGAAAAGCTTAGTGAAAAAGTAGCTTTACTTGCTCCTACTGGTAGAGCAGCTAAAAGAATGACAGAGACAACTTTTGTGAGAGCTAGTACAATACATCGATTTTTAAAATGGCAGAAAGATACAGATCGTTTTCAAATTAATGAGTATAATAAAAGCAAAGTAGAATTTGTAATTATTGATGAAGCTAGTATGATTGATACTTATTTGATGGCTAATTTATTAAAAGGATTATCTGCTAATTGTAAAATTGTATTAGTAGGAGATGATCGTCAATTACCAAGTGTAGGTCCTGGACAGGTTTTACATGATTGTATACATAGTGGTAAATTGGAAGTAGTAGAATTAACAGAATTGTATCGTCAGGGAAAGAATTCTAATATTATACGACTTGCTTATGATATTCGTAATCAAGAATTAAATTCCAATATCTTTAATGTTAAGGATGATTTAACTTTTATTGAATGTTCTAATTCTGAAGTTATTTCTAATATTTGTGAAATCTGTACTACTTATAAAGATTTTGATTATAAAAAATTTCAAATACTTGCTCCTATGTATAAGGGATTAAATGGAATTGATGTTATTAATCGAGATGTACAAGATATTTTTAATGAGAAGAATATTGAAAAAAAGGAATCTAAAGTGGGAGAAGTAATCTTTCGAGAAAATGATAAAGTTATTCAACTTACGAATATGCCTGATGATAATGTATATAATGGAGATATTGGGGTGATTGAAAGAGTTCAGACAAGTCCTAAAAAAGAGATTCATATTGATTTTGATGGAAATCTTGTGAAATATACTCCTGCTAATTTTATACATTTTCGTTTAGCTTATGCTATTAGTATACATAAGTCACAGGGATCAGAGTTTGATATAGTTGTAATTCCTATTGTAAAGGGATATCATAAGATGTTATATCAAAAATTGATTTATACAGCTGTTACAAGAGCAAAGAAGAAACTATATCTTATTGGAGATTTAGAAGCTCTTAGAATGGCTATTATGAATGATTATGATGATTTAAGGAGAACATCTATTGAAGATTTTTTAGTAAATGGAATTCAGTAGTATAAAAATCTCTTTTTATTTCATACTAATCATAGAGGTGATAAATATGAAAATGATGTCTATGAAAATGATGGCTCTTATGACTGGTATGGGTGTTATGGGATATCTGTATTTCAAAAAACATCCTGAAAAAGTACAAATGATGAAAGAATTTGGAAAAGAAGCTAGTCGTATGATGTATAATAAGTTAGATGATGAGTAAAAAGCTATGAATTGATAGCTTTTTTTTTGGGTTTGTAGTATAATTTTAGTGTTTGGAGGAATTATATGATAACAATTAAAAGTGAAAGAGAAATTGAATTGATGAGAAAAGCAGGTATGCTAGTATCTGAGATGCATCAATTTATTAAGCCTTATATTAAAGAAGGTATTTCTACTTATGAGTTAGATCAATTATGTGAAAAGTTTATTATAGATCATGATGCGGTACCTACTTGTAAAGGATTTGAAGGATATCCAGCAACATTATGTACTAGTGTAAATGATGTTGTAGTACATGGAATTCCTCATAAAGAAGATGTTTTAAAAAATGGAGATATTATTACGATTGATGTTGTAATTGGATATAAAGGATATCAAGGAGATGCTGCATGGACATATGCTGTGGGTGAAATTGATGAAGATAAGAAATATTTGATGGAACATACAGAAAAAGCTCTTTTAGAGGGTGTAAAAATGGTTAAACCAGGAAATCGAATTGGAGATATTTCTCATGCTGTAGAGGAGTATGCAGAAGCACATCATTTGGGTGTTGTTCAAGAATTGTGTGGACATGGTATTGGGCAAGATATGCATGAAGATCCAGAAGTTCCTAATTTTGGTATTCCAAATACGGGACCTAGACTTAGACCAGGAATGGTTATTTGTATTGAACCAATGCTTACTTTTGGTGATAGACATGTTTATCAATTAGAAGATGGATGGACCGTTAAAACACAAGATGCTAGTCCTGCTGCTCATTATGAACATACGATTTTAATTACTGAGGATGGTTATGAAATATTAACTCCTAGACTTGATTAACGTAAAACTAATTGTTTTTACGTTTTTTTTATTCATTCTTTTTTTATTTCGTTGTAAACTATTATTAGGTGATAAAGTATGGATAATAAAAGTATAATCTTTTTGATTAATGGATTAGGAGTAGAAAAAGCAGGAAGTTATAGTATTTCAATTGATCAATGTATGCCAAAACTTGCTAGAACAAAAGAAACTTCTTTTTTTACAACAGCTGTTATTAATTCTTTGGAATATCGTACTGCTTATCAACAGTTTTATCTTGGTGATACAAATACTATGGAGTTAAAATATTTAAAAGAACATATTATAAATAGTGAATTAAATAGTAATCCAACGTATCAAAGTTTTGTTGGAAGTATATCTATACCTAATACAAAACTACATGTCTTTGTAGAACCAACTAGTGATAAAGTAGTAGATGAAATAAATGATTTAGTCAATACTCTTCCTTTAGAGAATAATAAACAAGTATTTTTACATCTATTACTTACTCAACAAACAATTAATGAATATCAGAAATTGATTAATACGATTAATTATATTAAGTATCATTTAAATTCTCATATTACAGTTGGATTTATTGTTGGGAAAGAGTATTTTTCAAAAGAAATGAATAAAGATGAGATGGACTATGCAAAAAAACTATTCTTTTATTGTTCTGCTGAAAGATGGAGTGAAACAGATAAGAAGTTATTATCTTTAAAAGAGAATAATGTTCGTCCATGTGAAGTACCTGGTTTTTGTGCTTTAAATACTTGTAATATAGTTAATGGAGATACCATATTATTCTTTAATACAAATCGTACTGATTATGATAAATTTATTCAGGCTATTTATAGTAATGCTCCAAGTGTATATGGGGATGCTGCTGTAACTTTACCAATTTATTCTATGATTCATTTAGATACTAAGTATACTGTTCCTTGTTTTTCTGAGAATATTGTTTATGAAAGTAGTTTATCTAATCAATTAGAAAAGATTAAAAAGAAGTGTTTAATTATTACACAAGAAGAAAATTTACAATTAGTTAATTTTTTAGCAAATGGACTTAATTATGTAAATAATCCTTATATTCAGTTTTTAAAATTGGATATTGCTTCTTTACAAGACATAAATCAAATTCAATCTATTATTGATAAAAGTGGTTATGATTTGATTATTTTTGATTTTCATATGGATGTTTCTAAAACGATTAATGATTTAAAACAACAATTAGAACAAATTGATGTTGTTTTGGGACATGTAGCAGATACCTGTGTGAATAAGTATTCATTGTTTATTACTTCCTTATATGGAGTAAAGAAGACTTTGCCTCTTGCTAGTTATAATGCAGAAATGGTTACAATTGATTATGAAATGCAAATACCAATTTTCTTCTTTGATTATCGATATTTAAGAAGTAAATATATATTATTTCCGGGAGAAACTAATGATATTTTAAATACTGCATTAGCTTGTATTTCTAATAATGGTGAATTCGATAGTTTAATTAAGGAAAGAGGTTTTTTCAATAATTTATTTAAACTTTTTAAAAAGAATAAATAATGTTATAAGATAGATTTCTATCTTTTTTTTGAATTGTATTGTATAAAACTTTATTTTATGATATTTTTATAGTAGGAGTAGAATATGAGAAGAATAAGGTTTATCTTAAGAAAATTTCGTTTTAGTCGTAAAAGAACATTTCTTCTTGGTCTTTTGTTTT
>CAMYXG010000096.1 GCA_947303225.1 uncultured Caryophanales bacterium
TTCTGCTTCCTTTTTCTCCAATACATGCACCTATTGGATCTACATTAGGATTTTCAGAATACACTGCCACTTTGCTTCTATTTCCAGCGTCTCTTGCAACACTATAAATCATTACCGTTCCATCATTTATTTCAGGAATTTCTAATTCGAATAGTCTCTTTACAAATCCATAATGGATTCTACTTAATAATATCAAAAGATTTTTTCCATTATTGTCTACTTTTGACACATATACTTTGATTTGAGAACCCATTTCAATTTTTTCTCCTGGAATGCAATCTTTCTTTGGAAGAATTCCATTGGTCCTACCTAAATCAATGAAATAATTGTCGGTGTCTTCTAGAGCAACTGTTCCAATTAATAATTCATCCTGTTTATCTCCAAATTCATCCATGATACTATTTCTTTCGGCTTCTCTTATTTTTTGAATTACTACTTGTTTTGCCGTTGATGTTGCTACACGTCCAAAGTTTTTTGGGGTTACTTCTGTATCAATGGTATCTCCTACTTCTAGTAATTTATCTATTTTCTTTGCTTCACTAAGTTTGATTTCTGTTTCAGGATTAAAGAATGAAATCGTTTCTTTTTCTTCTTTTTCCTCTACGTTTTCATTTTCTTCCGTTTCATTTTCTTCTCCCTCATCAGATTCTTCTACTTCTTCTGGTTTAGTATCTAAGTCTTCATCTTCAGCATATCTTTCGAATAAAGCATCTTCATATTCTTCTTTTGTCATCTTATCATCTGGTACAACTGTTAAAAATGAATATACTTTAATATCACCTGTATCTCGATCAAATAATACTTTAACATTTGTCTTAGAATTAAAATTCTTTTTATAAGCACTTGTTAAGGCAAGTTCCATAGCACTATAGACTATTTCGGGATCAATATCTTTTTCTTTTACAATATTATCTAATGCTTTTTTAAATTCTTTTCCATCCATTTTATTCAACCTCTCCTTTCTCTTTAGAGAAAATATCTAGTTCATCTACATCTTCTAATAAACTCTCGTTTTCATCCATTATCTTATTTATTATCCTAGAAGCTTCTGTAACTTTATTTAAATCAATTATTTCTTCACTATCTAGAACAATATTAAATATCTTTTTTCCTTCTTCTTCACTAGTATATGCATCAAATACAAAGACATTTAATTCTTTTATAGAATCATTTACTAGAGCTGCTACTTGTTCTTTCATCTTTCTCCCTCCTTATACATAATAAGAGTGGGCATTTCTTCCCACTCCTTTCTGTTTGTATTATATCATACTTTTGAAATAAAACAAGTCTTTTCAAATGAAATATTGGATTATATAGTTATCATCATTTTGTAAAGAAATGACAATGTTTTTTATTTTTATTTATTTTAGTTCTTAATAATGCTAAAATAAAGTTAGAAGGATGTTGATAATATGGTTAGTTCTGGACAAGTTAGTGGTCATTTAAGTGAATTTCAATCTGAAATGGATCAGTATAATTCTATTATAAGTGGTTTAGATGGAAGTTGGACTGGTACTTCACATGATAGTATTTCATCGAAAGCAACTGCTTTTTCATCAGAATACTCAGGTGCTATTTCTGGACAAATGGAATCTTTTTGCCAAGCAATTGAATATTATGAACAATATATTCAGGCAAAACAAAATTTGAATACTTCTACTAGTCTATATAATGAAGCTGTTCAAAATAATGATACTTCTAATATCAATCGTTATTCTACCGATTGTAGTAATTATGAAAAACAAATGAATGATTTAAAATCAAAGATAAACGATGCTTTAAGTTCTGTTTCTGGAGTTACATTAGAAGCATCATCTAATAGTGGTAGTGTTGCTGTTGCTACAACTACTGGAACTGGTGACATTACTTTCAAAACTGCACGATATGCAAATACTACTGTTTGGTATGCCGTTATTCCAAAAGATAAAATGCCAAAGTTAGGAATAGCTAATGATAATTATGATTATTTGTCTAATGAAGCTCCTAGTGATATTGCTAAAAGAAAACATGCTAAACTAGCCATTAATTTTGGTCTTACTGGTGATCCTGCTGGTATGATTTATGCTGATGGAAGATTAGTTAGTGATACTGGTAATCGATGTGATGAAACTTTATATATGGATCAAAATGGTATGTTGAATTCTGTTCGTAATGATCAATATTCTACTCAAGATATTATTGATATGAATCCTGTTTGGGCTTCTAAGGGGTTTTATACTATTGCTAGAGATGGGCAATATGTTGATGAAAATACAATTGATCCAAGTCTTTCTGTAGATAGACATCCAAGAACTTTTATTGGACAAGATTATGATGGAAATTACATTGTTGGTGTCTGTGATGGTCGTGGTTCTAATGAAGCTGGATTAACATTACGGGAAGTATATGATTTTGTTAATACGGAAGTTACTGATAATCTTCGTTTCTTATTTAATGGAGATGGTGGTGGATCTAGTGCTTTCATCTATGATGGAGAAAAATTAAATTCTAATACTGATGGAAGTGAAAGAGAAAGACCGGACTTAATTTATTGGGCATAAAAAAAATCCTTCAAAAGGATTTTTTCTTTACTTAAAAATTTTTCCATGTTTTTAGCCATTCTTGTTCTTTTTGATAAATTCCGATTAATTTTCCCTCTTCTGTTTGAAAGATTATTTTATCTTCAATATTCCATTTGTCTTTTATTTTTACTCCATTGGATAGTAAAAATTCCTCCTGCTTCGATACTTTTATAACTGGGTAATTTAATACCTCTTCTATATTATGAATGGTAAAATGATTGTTTTTAATTTCTTCTAGCGTATTGGTTTTCTCTATACAAATAGTTCCTTGTTTTGTTCTTTCTAGAGAAGTCATGGTTGCATAAGTATCTAATTCTTTTCCAATGTCCATAATCAAACTTCTTATATAGCATCCCTTTGTAACAAGAACTTTTATCGTGAAGTCTTTTTTATTTTTTGATAAGATTTCTATTTTTTTTATTGTTACTTCTTTTTTTGGTAATTCTACTTTTTTTCCCTCTCTAGCATATTCATATAATTTTTTTCCTTGTACTTTTACGGCAGAATAAATTGGTACTTCTTGTAAATATGTTTTTTGAAATGATGAAATTACTTTTTCTAAATTGATATTATTTGGGATTGCTTTTTTATCTATAATTGATCCAGTATTATCGTACGTATCTGTTTTGATTCCTAATTCTACTCCTGCAATATATTCTTTATCTTCTGCTGTTAGTAGTTCTACTATTTTTGTAGCTTTTCCTATTGTTACTAGCATTACTCCTGTTGCTAATGGATCTAGTGTCCCTGTATGCCCCACTTTTTTGATTCCAAATAATTTACTAATTTCATGGACAACATCATATGATGTTATATTTTTTGGCTTATTTACATATAAAACACATCCAAATTCTTTTAGATATTCTTCTAGTGTAAGTTTATTCTTATAAATGATTGTTGCAGGAATTTTGCCTACATATCGAATATGCCATGGTTCATAAGAATATCCTGTTATTTTTTCTTTTCCTTTTGGATATCTTAAAATGAAACCAAATTGGTGAAGATATGGATGTATTCTTTTATAGATTGCTTCTTCTTCTATTCCACTTGAAAAATCATTATTAATCTTTATTGCCATGTCCAATGCTAATCCAGTTAGATGTTCTGATTCATTTGGATTTGCTACATATTTTTTTATATAGTCTTCCCCTTTTTCTTTTCGTAATCTATTTCTTAATTCTTCTTGATAAGAAATTGTTCGAAAACATGACTCTATTCCAATTTCTATATTTTTTTCTAGTAAAAAATCTCTTAGCATCTTAAATGAATCTAATGTTTTCTTTTCTATCAATATTTCCTCATTATCAATATCTTTATAATGCATTAGTTCTATTCTATTTAAAAATGATTCTTTAAATACATTTTCTTTATTTACTAAAATAGTATATATCATAACATCACCGTTTCTATTATAACAGGTTTTAAATCATTTAAAAAGTAACGAATAAACGTTACTTATTTTTTTGATGTAATATATTCTTTTATTAGTATTGTATCAATTCCTAATCCAAAGCATAACAATAAGAAACTAATGAATCCACCTATTATTGGAACTATTTTTATGAGATAGATGATGAGTAAAGATATTGTAAGCAATAAGTATTGATTTTTTATTTTATCTTTTAAAATAACATTTCCTAAATAATATGCTGTTGGAAGTATTGATAAGTATATTAGTATTCCATATAGTAGTATTGAAATAATACTTAATGGAATTCCAACTAATGTACATAATGAAATTGTTGCGACAATTGGAGTAACAATTAAGAATAAGAATCCAATTCCCAATGTTTTTATTATTGTAGAACTATCTGTCTTCATTTTTGCAATTTTTTTCAATGTTTTTTGATTTAGTATCATTAATACTAGTCCTGTTACTAATATTGTTATAAATGAGATGACTTTTTCTATTATGATATCTATTGGATTTAATTGTGCTTTTACTGTGTTATTATTTAGTATCTTTGTTTCTTCTACTTTGTCTGAATTAGCATCTTCATTGTTTTCTT
>CAMYXG010000097.1 GCA_947303225.1 uncultured Caryophanales bacterium
AGTATCCCCAGGGTTTTCTAAAACTGCTGCAAAGGAAATCGTTATATCATTTGAAATAGTGGGTTCCATAGTTGCTTCTACACTCTCATCACTAATTTCAATATTTTCAAAATGAATATCCCATCTACTACTCGCTACATTAACAGTACCATCCACTTTCAAAGTAGTAGTCAAAAAAGCATAACCAATAGAAATTCCAATAACAACAACAAAAAAAACATAAAAAAGAAAATTAATTTTTCTATTATATCGTAATCGTCTTTTTAATAGTTTTAACCTCATATAAAGCGCCTTCCTCTATTCTATATAAGTATATCACACAGTACAATAAAAAAAAAGTAACTAATAAATAGTTACTTAATAAGTACATACAAAAATAATGAATCCAATAAACATAATAAACATAATTAAAAATATAACAAACAATATTAAAGCAATAATATTTAAAATACGTCCGCCTCTATCATAAGGCTCTTCTTCTAATTCTTCTTTATCTTTATCTTTATCTTTAACTATAACATCAGTAATAACAAGATTTTCTCCAGAAATAACATCAACTGACTTAGTAGATTCAATATCCTCTACAACATCTTCTACTTTATCATACAAAGTACGAATTTCTTCTTCTAATTTTTGAAGACGCATTGTAGATTCTCCGACTTTTTTCTCTTTTTTTACTTTTTTAGGAGCTTCTTTCTTTTGAATTGGCTTCTTCTTAATTGGTTTTTCTTTTCGTTCCTTTACTACAATAGCTTCTTTTTTTCGCGAATTATTAGATTTTTTCTTTCTTTCTTGCACAACAATAGCATCAGACTTACGATTATTCTTTTTAACAGAACGATTCTTAGCAGTATTCTTAGAAGTTGTATTTTTCTTAACTTCCTTATGACTAACTTCTCTTACCTTTTTTTGTATTTCTTTTCGATCAACAGTAGAAGTATCATCAATTTCTCGTTTTTCTTTTAGTAGTTTATCTAATTGCTTATCAATTTTCTTCATAGCATTTCTACTACTCTTTTTACTCGCCATACTATCCCCTCATTTGCGCTTATATTATAATAGAAAAAGCAAAAAAATACAAGTACTATAAGTATTATATCAAATAAAAATAGAAACTTTACATTTTATAACAAAATTATAAGTAAAAATAATGTCAACAAAAAGGCAAGGAATAAATCCTTGCTTTTTAGTAAGTAGTTCCACCCCATTCAACTGCTACAAATCCATTACGTTTAAAGGTAGATAATTTTTCCTCTTTGATAGAAGTCTTTTTGTCAACTTTCTTTACATGAATAACAACTCGAAGTAATGAATCTGGTTTAGGAGATATATGAATCTTTTGATAACTTTCTCTCTCTTCAGTAAGTTCAAAATAAACTAAATTTTTCCCATTTTTTTCTAAAATAGGTAACCAATACATAATAAATTCATTCGCTTCTTTTCTATTAAATCCAATCTTATCTAGTTTTTCTTCTAAGAAAGAAATTGCATTATCCTTCTCAACATAGAATCCAGTAGAAAAATCAACAGAATGTACTTTCTTCTCATCCCAATATAGTCCATAGTAATATTGATGCTTAGAATCATATAAATCCCCATTTTTATGAGCAGTTACTTTCCAATTATTTTCAAATTTAGGATATGTAGTTTCCAAATATTCTGGATGATCAAATGAAATTGTTACATCAGTAGTTTTCTTTGGATATAAATATAAAATAGGTTTTGCAATACCACCACATTCACTAGTCTTAACTTCTCCAGACTTTTGGGATGGATCATAGATTACTTCAAGACACTGTGTAGTATAATCTCCCTCTACTGCATCCTTATTATCAAACTGGAATATTGCTCCATTATTATATGTTAATCCATAATGAATAGAACCAATTTCTAATTTTCCATAATCATAAATTTCTTTTCCTTTAATACTGACTAACTTCGTATTCTCTCCATCTTGTACTAAAATATATTTACCATCAACCATCCAATAAATATCATCATAATCATCTGCTAAAAACTCTTTTCCATAATGATCAAAAATATGTCCATAACCAAAAGCATCTATTGTCCACAAGTATTTTCCACTCTCTAACATTCTACTATATTCCATAGGAATAACACTAGTACCATTACGATAATCAATTACTCCATAAGTAGCAGAAGAATAATCACCTGTATGATTTTCTACCGCAATAATTCCATCTTCTAAACATCTAACAGATGAAGGAGGACCACTAATTCCCATAAAAAGACCAGGACCCATAGAATCATATTGATGAGGTACAACTCTCTCATTATTATTTAAATTATAGATTCCCCACTTATTATTCATTTCAACCGCAATATAATTAGAATCATATTCTTCCCCAAATTGAATTGGTAAAATACTATGATAATTAAGCATATCTAAAACCTTACGACCAGTTTTATAATTAATCATATGAAAGTAATAATCATTATCTGCATAGAAAACATAAGGAGAAGAATTCTCATTTAATAATGTTAAATCACTATAAGCTCCATCGATTTCAAAAGCATAAACATCATAATCATCAACATTTTTAGGTACTTTTAAAGTAGCTTTCTGATTACTTTTAGAAACATATACTTTAATAGCATCTTCACTAATTTTCACTTCTTCTTTCTTCTCTTGTTTTTCTCCATAAGAATATTTAGTCTTAACTCCATCAATACTACATTGATTTAAATAAATCATACCATCTTCATAAATATCATGTTCACTACATTTTACTTTATTATCTGAATGAACTAACTTTATCGCATCATCATACTCAAGTAGAACTTTTTGCTTATCATAATAAACAGATATAACACCTTTTAAAGCATCACCATATTCTGTAAGTATTTCCTTTTGTTCACTCTTACTTAGAACATCATCCTTCTCTACTTCAACCACTTTATCGTCTCGTTTCAAAAGAAGCAACAACAAAATAATCAAAAGAAGAACAATACTAATAATAAGTACAATAATGATCATTTTCTTTTTACTTTTTTTCTTTTTCTTTTCTTCTAAATCATTCTGATTATCTTGATTTTCTTCTTTCTTTTCATCATCTTGTAATTCTTCACTAGTAACCCCTTCTTTTTCTTCTACTTCTGGTAATTGTTTAGTATCATCATCTTGATCAGTCTGTTCAATCTCCTCAATATCTTTTACAGAATCAATCTTTTTCGTATCTCCTATCTCTTCTTCTACATTAGTTGTCTTATCATCATCATCATTAGAATGCAATAAAGCATCTATTTGTTCATCAATCTTTTCAATATTATCCTTTTCACTCATAAGACTCACCTCTAGCATAAGTATATCAAAACAATGAAAGAAAAAAAATATAATAAATTAAAAAAAAACAAATGTACATTTTTATACATTTATTTTTTTTTGGTATAAGCAGCTTCAACACCAAACTTTAAAGTACTTTCAATCATTTCATTATAATAACGATAAATGTTATCTCCAAATAAATGAGAATAGTTTAAAAATCTTTGAAAAAACAAATCAATATACTGATATTCAGAAGAAAACTTTGCTTTAATAGGAAAATCATCTTGTTCATTAAATGAAATAGAACTACGACTATGCATATTATTCTCAAATAAAGTAATAAGACAATATTTTGGATCCAATTCAAAAGAATGAATATCTTTACCATTCATACTACTTACATTTTCCAAAGCTTCTGTAATTTCATCAACAGGGCAAACAAGAAAAGCTAAGTAGTTTTTTAACTTATCCTCATCTAACAAATCTACTTCAGTACAAATAACATCATGTTGACCACCTTCAAAAAAGTCACATAATTGCCTAGTAATAGAAGTAACATCTGATATCAATAATTTATCACCTTTCATCTAACAACCCTCCAAACAGGCATATTATAACATAATATAGTAAAAAAATAAAGAAACTGAATAAAAAGATACTTTTTATTCAGTCTCAACAACATAAGGATTTGACATACTTCCATCTCCTTCAGAATAACGGGTGCCTGGTGTCAAAGAAACTGACGGACGAAGGCCATATGGATAATCGACATTGTAGGAAAAGCGGTGGCTACTGCCACCTGTGGAGTAGACATAATGTCCATACGCAACGTAGTAGTAGAAGCCTTCAGGCGAAGCAAGCCAATAACCTTGTCCCGTTTTTCGTGCATTTAAATTATTTAATAATTTCATCTCCGGGTAACTCATCAATCCCACTTTATATGTTAATTTTGCTTTATTATTCGATACACTAAATTGATCTGTTTCATTAGTACAACTTAAATCACTTGAACCATAATAATTCATATAAGTAGAAATACTACCACCATTTGGATTCCATCCATTGCTAGAAGCATTACTCTGACTTCTGTCATTACAGAATATCGTATCTTCTAAATAGTCATCATAATCTTCTAATAGATAATGTTTATACCATGCATCTACTCCACTTTTTATCGTTGAATTGGTTGTGTTTACGTTATCATCATATA
>CAMYXG010000098.1 GCA_947303225.1 uncultured Caryophanales bacterium
TTGATATGGATGTTGAATTAATCCATTCAATCGCTCTTGAACAAGGAACTCAATTCTCTATCCGTGAAGGTGGAAGAACTGTTGGTGCTGGTTCAGTAACTGAAATTGTTGAATAATTAAAAAGAGTCGGATTGCCGATTCTTTTTTTTGCAAAAAAAAGAAGATTATTTCTTCTTTTTCATTTTTTTGTACCAATTAAATGCAAAATTATTTAATATAATATCAAATTCTCCAATATATTCTGTTATTGTTACATTATATCCAATTTTTGCTTCGTTAATATTATTGGTATTATCTTTATTTTCAAAGTCTCCTATAATACCATTTAAATTTATGTATTTCAGACCTTGATTATTATAATCATTAATCAACTGCCATTTTAACAGATATGTTGCATTCAAATATCCATATTCTTCATCAAATCCTTCTGTAAATAAATATGCTGCATTATCATATTTTACAACCATTGCACCAGCAATTATAATTCCATCTGGATTTGATTTTAATAAATCTGTTGATTTTAGTAGACTATTTTTATATGATGTTATTAATTTATCTGATTCCATCTTTTTATTTAGATAATTGTTTCTTTCTTTATCGTCGATGCTCATTTCTTGAATTCTCTCTGCTATGCTATTATTGTATTCTACCTCTTTTTCATAATTTCTTCTACTATTTATTAAAAAGGTTTCTGTATTAAGCTTTGCATAGTAGATTTCTACACTATCTTCAAATTTTTCACACATTTGTTTATAGAACGATAGTGGCTTTTTATCTTTTTTTCCTACAAAATTATATAATTTATTGATATTTCTATTTATGTCTTTTATTACTTGGACTCCACTATTTGATGCTCTTCTAATTTTATTTCTAGTTCTTTTATCCAATTTTGCGAATATTTCTCTTAGATCTCTTTGTAATAATACTAATGCTTCCCAACGAGGCTTTTCGGTTTCTAGTCCAATATTTTTTCCTTTATAATCAAATCCTGCATTTTTTAGATTTTCAATGATTTGATTTCCTTTATTATTAAAGTTCATGATATTTCCTTCAGAATCTCTAATGGTAAGTGGTATGTATGGGTCTATTCTTAATACCATAAAACCTTGTTTTCCTAATACTTTTTTTAATTTTTGTGCTAATTCTTGAATTGATTCTTCGCTTTCATAGTTGAAAAGAATTCCTCTTGGAGCATAGGCAATTTTATTTTTCATAAAAACTTCTTTGTATATGATTAAAGTTGCACCAATTAGCTTGTTTTGGTCATTTACTATTCCTAGAAATTGAATACGATAACCAAATTTTCCCATTACGTTTGCATACATTGAGCTTTGGTAATAACTTCTATATCTGTGTGATGAAGCAAACTTGTCAAATTGAGCGGAATTTAATTTTACTATTTTCATCTATGCCCACTTCCTATCATATTAATTATTATATCATACTGCAAAAGATGCTTTCAATATTGAATTTGTAAATGTACATTTTCTTGTCAATATTTTTAAGTATAATTATTAAATCGTGTTATAATGATTATAGATAGGAGGATTATGTATGATAATAAAAGATGTTGTAGGACGAGAAATATTAGATTCTAGGGGGAATCCAACAGTAGAAGTTGATGTTATATTAGAAAACGGTATTATAGGTAGAGCAGCAGTACCTAGTGGAGCTTCAACAGGAGAAAGAGAAGCGTTAGAGTTAAGAGATGGTGGTTCTCGCTATATGGGATTAGGAGTAACTAAGGCTGTTCAAAATGTTAATGGTCCACTTAAAGATTTAGTAGTTGGTATGGATGCTTCTAATCAGAAAGAATTAGATTATGCTATGCTAGAATTGGATGGAACTGAGACTAAATCGAAATTTGGAGCTAATGCTATTTTGGGTATTAGTATGGCTGCGATGAAAGCAAGCGCTATTGCAGAAGGAAAACCTTTATATCGCTATGTAGGAGATGGTACTCTTTTACCTCGTCCTATGATGAATATTATGAATGGTGGAGCTCATGCAGATAATAAACTTGATTTTCAAGAGTTTATGATTATACCTATGAGAAATACAATGAAAGAGATGATTCAAGTTGGTTCTGAAGTATTTCATCATTTAAAGAAAGTATTAAATGAAAAAGGCCTTTCAACAGGTGTCGGTGATGAAGGAGGATTTGCGCCTGATTTACAATCAAATCGCGAAGGTTTTGATTTAATTATGGAAGCAATTAGGAGAGCAGGATATGAACCAGGTGTAGATGTTAACTTGGGAATTGATGTTGCTGCATCTGAGTTTTTTAAAGATGGTAAATATGAACTTGTTGGAGAAAATAAGAGTTTAACTACAGATGAATTAGTTGATTATTTTGTTAGTTTGGTTTCAGAATATCCAATTATATCAATTGAAGATCCTGTTGATGAAAATGATTGGGATGGTTTTCAAAAAATCACAGAATGTCTTGGCGATAAAATACAATTAGTTGGTGATGATTTGTTTGTAACGAATAAAAAGTGCCTTCAAATGGGAATTGATAAACATGCAGGGAATGCAATTCTTTTGAAAGTAAATCAGATTGGTACAATTACCGAGACTCTTGAAACAATTAAATTAGCTAGAGAAAATGGTTATGCAACTATTATTTCTCATCGTTCAGGTGAAACGGAAGATACGACAATTGCTGATTTAGCAGTTGGTTTAAATCTAGGACAAATTAAGACAGGATCTATGTCTCGAACAGATCGTATTTGTAAATATAATCAATTATTGAGAATTGAAGAAGAATTAAGTAGATAGTTCTTCTTTTTTTTATAATTGTATGCTATAATGGTGATAGTATTGATAATAGGGTGTGGTATAGTGCGACTTTATGTACAAGAAAAAAATAGTTTGCTTAAATTTAATTTGCCCGCAAAAGTAGATGGATCTATGCTTTTTTCTTTTCAGTCTACTAACGGAATTGAAAATTCGTTGAATATTGATGCTATTGATGGTAAATGGGTTTTAAAAAGCAATGGAAATATAAATATTATTGGAGCAAATAATACAATTTTAGAAAATGTTGCTCTTTCTGATTATATGTGTATTCCTGTTGCGGTTAATGGTATTTCAAACTATTTATGTGTTTTTTGTTTGCCTTCTACCGAAGATAATTATTATAATTATCCAGTTGGAAATATTACTAATATTTCTATTGGTAAAAGTCCAGATAATAATATTATGTATCAACAAAACATGATGGCTGATCATCATGCGGTTATACGTTTTGAAAATAATAGTTGGTTTTTATATCCAGTTACTGTAGATCCTAATATTTGTATTTATCTTAATAATCAGAGAATATTAAAAGCTACACCTATTTTTGCTGGTGATATTATTTTTATGAATGGTTTGCGTATTGTTTGGATGAAAAAGTCTTTTATTATACCTATGGCAAGTGAATTATATCGAGTAAATGGTATTAATGCTATGAGTAATGAATCTTTTGCAAAAAATACTGATTTTACACCAACTAATGAAGTGGATGGAAATATAATTTTATATAATGAGAATGAATTGTTCTCTCATACACCAAGAATTCGTAGTGTTTTGGTAGAAGAAGAAATAAAAGTCGATGCTCCGCCTGCAAAAGGGGATTTTAATACTAGTATGCCATTTTTATTGAGTATTGCTTCTAGTTTTACAATGCTAGGCATGATGTTTACGAATGGTTTTGCTTTGTATAATGGCTTGACTTCTGGTGAAAAAGATGTTGTGGATTTTTTGCCTCAAATTATTATGATTGTCACAATGATAGGTGGTTCTGTTTTTGTTCCATTTATCACTCGAAAGTGGGAAAATAAAGAAGTAAAGCGTAAAGAAGAATTTCGTCAAAAAAAATATAATGATTATTTATGCCAAAAAGAAAAAGAAATTGTAGCAAAGAAAAAAAAGCAAGAGCAAATAGTTTTGGAAAATTATATTGATATTAATGGTTGCATACATGCTCTTCAAAATAGAACACAATTATTGTGGAATAGAATTATAAAAGATTCAGATTTTATTGAGGTTCGTTTAGGTGTGGGAGATCGTCCTGCTTTATTTCATTTTTCTATTCCAGACGAGAAGTTTTCTTTGGATGATGATGAGTTATATAATTCTGCTGTTAATTTGAGAAAAAAATATGATAAATTAGAGAATGTACCAATAACGATAAGTTTAAAAGATCAAATTGTTACTTCGTTTATATTACAAAATACTCAAAAAAATGAGTTTATTAATGGTATTTTATTACAACTTTTAACTTTTCATAGTCCGTTAGATTTAAAAATTGTTGTTTTTACTAGTTCTGTTAATTCTTATAAGTGGAATTATTTAAAATATACTCAACATAATTGGAGTGATGATCATAAAATAAGATTTTTTGCGACTAATCAAGAAGAGTTAAAAAATTTATGTCAATATTTGGATACAGAACTCTTAAGTAGA
>CAMYXG010000099.1 GCA_947303225.1 uncultured Caryophanales bacterium
AGAGATAAATATGATTTATTAATGATTACATTACAAAAAGCTTAGGAAAATGGTATTTATAATGAATTTAAATTAAATCTTTATTTTGAATTAAATTTAGTATATTTATATACAAATATTTCATTTACTGAAAAACAAAGAGAAGATGAATTAAAATTATATGATACATTAAAGAGTAATGGATTCTTTGAGCAATTTTTCCAAGCTATAAATGAAGAAGAATATAATGAACTTTTTGTACAACTTAACGCAATTAAAGATTCTTTAACACAGAACCATATGAGCGTTGCGGCAATTATTCAATCACTTATTAATGATTTACCTGCTAATGCAGAAGCCGCCGCGAAGATTGTAGAAAGTTTTGATATGAATAAATATAAACAAGTAATTGATTTTGCTACTTATGCGAATGGTGGTAGAAATATTAAAACTAATTTACCAATGAATAATGAATAAAAATAAAGAGGGTAGATGATTAAATCATCTACCCTCTTTTTTATTGTTTACCAGTTGAACCAAAACCGCCGTCTCCGCGTTCTGTCTCAGATAAATTATCTACTTCATAAAAATCCATTTCAACATAAGGAAGAAGAATCATTTGAGCAATTCGTTCTTGAGATTCAATAATTTGAACCTCATCTGTATCATTATGAATAGCTACAATATACTATCCACGATAGTCACTATCACATACGCCTACGCAATTTGCAGGACGAAGACCTTGTCTTGCGGCAATCCCCGATCTAGCGAAAATTGCTGCAAAAGTTCCTTCAGGAAGTTCAAAAGAAAGACCTGTCCCAATCTTCATCGTAGAATGTGGTAAGATATAAACAGGACCGTCAGTTGCCGCATATAAATCATATCCCGCTGCGTTTGAAGAGCCCCTTGTTGGGAATCTAGCTAAATCATTAAGTTTTTTAACTTTTATATTTTTTATCATTAATTATAATACCTCCAATGTAATGGCTCATTAGTTATAGGATGTTTTCCACAAGTTTTTCGTTTACCTTTACATACATCAGAAATATGGCTTTTTGAAGAAATTTTTCCATGATTAGACCACTTAGCAGCCTCAATAATTGTATCAAAGATTTGCCCAGTTTCAATACATTGAACTTTTCTAGCCCTTGCAGAATCTTTTCCTGTTCGATGAGTACCTTTCATACCACTATGTGCAGATCGCTCTTCAAATGTCATTTTTGCATTTAAAGATTTCATTAAATCAGATTGTCTTTTTCTTCGTTCTGGATTAGATGCCCAACTAGCTTTCATTTTTTCTTTTGTGGCTAAACTTTTACCCCCACCGCCAGTATCACGATTGTATCCTTTTATTGGATTTGTTGCATCATAATATTTAATCCAATATTTTTCCTTTTTTTCTACTTCTGTTTTGGATAAACCAGTTTCTAAAATTATATGGTGAAAATTATCCCATCCATCTTTTAAAATTCCCTAATAAAAATATTGTCGTTTATATCCATTCCCATTTTGCCAGCGCTATTTAGTTTTTCCATCCATGGTTTGTCCGACATAAACTTTACCATCAATTTTACTAATATGAATATAAACACAATATGTATTAGTCGATTTCATAGTTAATAGTGACAGGAGTGTCGGCCTCCTTAATATCATTGAATAGTTTTGTTAAAGATAGCTTCCAATATTCATCAATAACTTCACCTTTTGATTTACGCTCTTTATGCTCGCTTGTATATTTACCAAGCACATATGAATTATCATTTTTAGCTTCTTCTATTGCTTTCGCGGCTTCTGCTTCAGTATCTACTCTATATGTTTCGATTGTACTAACTAAATATTTTGACATCCTTTTATCTCCTTTTATTTTAAATACATTTAATATTTAATTTATGTTCATTGTATTTTAACATTTCTTGCTCTTGGATCTTTTTTATAATACCTTGAATATAATGTTTCGCTCCAGATAAATCAACTTGATAAACATTATAAGTTTGAGATAATTCAAATATTACATTTGGAATATTATCTATTGTTGTTCTCATTACTTTTAATTTATTTCCATCTTCATAAATATAGAAAATTTGATATAAATCAAAAGGATGAATAATACCTACAATTTTTCTCATTTTTTCTCCTTTAACATTGGATAACCCAATCATCACAATTAAATAGATAATAAGCAAAAGCTTCTCCACCTATCTAAATCCAAATTTCCCATTTATCTTCTTCTTTTTCTATTGAAAGAATTTTTCCTCTATTTTTTAATATATCAATGAGTTCATTTGCGGCAACCGCAGGTGGGTTACGGTTCAATTTCTCATATAAATGAAATACTGTAAAATCATATCTTTCTCGGCAAAGTAACATAGCATATCCATCAATTTGCCAATTAAACCAATCTTCTAAATCTTTTTTAATTGATTCAATCTTTTTGCCTGTTAGTTTACCTTGTTGTAAGATTATTTGTTTATTAAAATCATATAACGTTCCTATTGGAATTTCTTTTGTTTTCATTTTTAACCTCTTTTAGCAGATTTTTTTAGCATATTGGTTATTTGATGAAAGATTTACTCCTAATGTCTAATCAAAATGAGAAGATCGATTTGGTATATATCTTCCATATTTAATTATAATATTTTTATTAATCTATTTACATGATGATAAAAGAAATTCTTTTAAAAAGCAAACTTCTTTTTCTTCTTCTTTATACCCTGTGTAAATTACTATATCATCTTTACAATTATATTTAATACGAAATAAAGTTATTAAATTTATAACATCAGAAGGAGAATCTAAAGGTTCTAATCCTTGAAAGACAATAGCTTTTGTTATTGGATTATTTATATATCTTTGTAATAAATTGTCATAACTTATTTCAATATCTGGTTGTTTTATTAAAGTACTATTTTGACATATAGATTGATTACATTCTTTATCACATTTAAAAGTGCAATAAGGAAATTCAATAGTCATAGAAGGTTTTTTATAATTTATAAAATCTTCATCAATTAGTCCTTTTATTATCATTTATTTTCTCCCATCTCCTCATATTATATTCTTGTTTTCTATGAGTAGACCATGTTCTAATTGGAGTATAGAATCCAACAATTCTTGTATATTCTGTTGCAATAGGTTTACCACAAGTTGGGCATGTTGTTCCATAAAAAGCATGATTATCTTCACAAGCTTGAATTTTTGTATTAAAAGCAAAATACGTTACACCTTGATCAGCTATATATTTTACCATATCCCAAGCTTTGTCAAAACTATCAAATGGAGCATCTATATTAGCATGTAGGATTGAACCTCCATTACAATAATGATCAAATAAAGCTTGAATTCTAATTCTTTCTTGTAATGTTGTTTTTATTCCAAGAGGAATAAATTGGTTACCATAAAGAGGTAAGTCATAAATAGTTGCAGTTGGATAAAAGAATTTATCTTTTTTCATTAATTTATCAGCCGCAGTTTCTCCAGGAATTTGTTCTGTATTTATTTTATAATCTAAATGATTTTTTTCAATAAAATCATCTGCTGTTGAATGAATTACATCAAAGATTTTTTTACCAAATTTAGAAGCTTCTTCTGTATAAAAAATATTTCCAAATTCATCTTCTTTAATATAATTAAAAGCTTTCATGGTTTCATAAATACCTAAGAAACCAATAGTATTATAAAGATGTTCAAAATCTATTAATCCATAGGAGAAATTAGGAAGTAATCCTTTTTCTACATTTCTTTTGATAATGTGTCTAACACAATCTAAAGATTGTAAACAAATAATTGTTCTTCTTCTTAACTCTTTTAAATATTCTTCTTCCGAATCAGTATCAAGAGCTAGTCTAGCTAAGTTTATAGTATTAACTTTTACAGAGCCAACTTTTAATGCGGTTCCACCAATAGAATTAAAATATCCTAACTCGTCAATATTACTTTTTAATCTGCAACAATTAGATAAACTATTAACACTGTCATCAACAAATAAATTACTATCAGACCATTTCATATTATGTTTAATCGCCCATTTTGCAAAATCTTCATCTATAAAATTACCATTTTGATACAATAATGAAATTGTACTTACAGGGAAAGTCATCATATTTTCAGATCGAATTGCAGACATAGTTTCCATATAATGTTTTTGAAAATCAATAATTTCATCTTCATAATCAATCATAAAACTACCGTCAGGAAATGTACTTCCACCAAATAATGCTTCAAAATAAGGTTTATCAAATACTGAAGTATTAGTAAAAGCAGATTGAGAACCATCTCTTACATAGGGTTGGTTTACTGCATAAATAAATCTTTGGAAATTTTGAACAGCATATCGAAGAGGATCTCCTTCCCAATAACCTTCATCAACATCTTTTTTCCAGAAGTAATACATGTAAGGAATTAAATTTGGTAGTCCCACTGCTCCTGATGTTCTATTACTAGCAAAAGAAATAAATTCTTTTAC
>CAMYXG010000100.1 GCA_947303225.1 uncultured Caryophanales bacterium
GTACATAACAAATAATATCTTCCATCTTTACAGGATAATCTGCTCCTATTGTAGCAATAATACCTTCACGAATAGTTTCTCCTTTAAAACCAGTAATACCACTTTGAGTAAATATCCCTCTAGTAGCATATATCTCTCCTAATAATAATACATCTTGATTAGATAGTTTACTAACATCTTCAATAGGATAGTGCTTTGAGAAGAAAGTATTAAAAAAATCAATTCTACGCATAAAAGTTGAAACATCATTTTCATCCAACTTCTGAATAGATACTTCTTCTTTATCTACTCCTTTCTCTTTTACTTCTTTTTGAACAAACCCTTCTTGAACCATTACTTTGTCATATACAATATATCCAACACTACCACATAACCCTAATAATAAAATAATAATAACAAAAACAAATCCTTTATTTTTCATTTTATCCTCCTATCTAAAAATAGTATAAAACATAAATAAAAAGAATTAAAAAAAAATAAAAGAAAAAAAAGAAATAATTGACAATTATATGTCAATTATTCCCTATTTTTTTCTTCTAAAATAAATTGATAAGAATCCCTCATCATATCTTCAAGAGTCTTTTCAGCTTTCCACCCCAATTCTTGTAATGCTTTAGTAGGATCAGCATAACAGCTAGCAATATCTCCTTCACGTCTTTCTACTATTTTATAAGGAACACTTACTCCATTTACTTCTTCAAAAGCACGAACTAAATCTAAGACACTATATCCAACTCCGGTTCCTAAGTTATAATAATGAATTCCCTGCAAATCATTTATTTTTTCAAGTGCTTTTAAATGTCCTCTCGCTAAATCAACAACATGAATATAATCTCTTACACCAGTTCCATCAGGCGTATCATAATCATTTCCAAATACACTAAGTATTTCTAACTCACCAGATGCAACTCTAACAATATAAGGCATTAAGTTATTAGGAATACCATTAGGAACTTCTCCAATCAAACCAGATTCATGTGCACCAATTGGATTAAAATATCTTAAAGCTATGACATGAAAGCGATTATCAGAAATACAAATATCTTTTAATATTCTTTCTATCATTAATTTCGTAGTACCATAAGGATTCGTTGTACCACCAACTACACATTCTTCTGTAATAGGTAATACTTCAGGATTTCCATAAACCGTAGCAGAAGAAGAAAAAATAAGATTAAAGCAATTATGCTCTATCATCTTTTTACATAAATGCAAAGTTGAAACTAAATTATTTTCATAATACATAATCGGCTTTTGAACAGATTCACCTACTGCTTTATATCCAGCAAAATGAATAACCGCATCTATTTTATTCTCTGAAAATATTGTTTCCAAAGCATCTTCATCACAAACATCATTTTCATAAAAAGAAAACTCTTTTCCAGTAATTTTATGAATCTTATCTATTACAGATAAATTAGAATTATATAGATTATCAATTACAACAACTTCATAATTATTTTCTAATAATTCTACTACAGTATGACTCCCAATAAAACCAAGTCCACCAGTTACCAATATTCTCATCTTTCTCCTCCAAATTCTTCTTCATATATAGAAATCACAGATAGCATTTCTTTTGCTATCTTAGAATCAATATTTCCTTCTTTCATATGTCTTTCAATAAATGCTTTTAAATCTTTAAAATCAACATAAAACAAATCAAAATCAGTCTCCAATTCCAATTCATCATAATGAGTTTCATCAAAATTAGGTACCTCATCTGTAAAAAAGCGATAATAATAAATACTATTTTCAACTTTTTTTCCTGTATTAAAGTAATTAGAATCATAAGTGATAATATTCAAAAAAGGCCCTTCTTTGATTTGCAAAGAAATACCTGTTTCATCTTTTATTTCTCTTAAAATACATTCATCTAATTCTTCATAATCTTCTTTATGTCCTCCAGGAAATTGATAAGTATGATTATTATGAGCTAACAAAATCTTCCCTTGAGAATTGATAATTAGTCCTTTCACTCGAATCACTTTTGATTCAATATCTTCTTCTATCAAATGATTATCATTAATAATAAGTTTTCTCATATTTCTCCCCCTATAAGTAACGTTCCCAATATTCAGTAACATTAGGACTTACGGTATTTAATACAGCATCAATGGTTAATGCCATTTGATTAGCTTTTGTATGTACAATAGTTCCTTTATTTAAACAACTAGCTTTACTATTAGCCATCATATACTCAAAAGTAGATGCTCGATCTTCCGTTGCAGCTGTCTGAGCATAATCATTCACAAAAGGAGAATTAGCATCTAATCCATAAGTATAAGATAATCTCTGATCAACCACTCCATAAGTAAATCCTACAGGATTTATAGAATCCCAAGTATTAAAACTTGCTCCCCTTTTGAACAAATAACGTTCAATGTAATGATAAGATTCATGATAAAATGATTCTTCAAATGGATGTTCAGCAGCAATAGAAATAACGGCATAAGTATAACTAGAATCCGTTACTCCAGTAATATTCTGATTAGAATAACTTTGAATTAAATAAACAGTCAATGGTATACCACCATTTTTGATTTCTGTAAAAAGTCCTCTTGGATATAAATCCAAAGTACTCTTTAAATGATTCAACTGATCTTGAATAATATTAGAATCTTCAATAGGAATTGTTGTAAATCCACCCACTTCATATTCTAAAGTTTCTTCACCATATCGAACAATTACCCCATAATTATTTTGAATTTCCATTCTTAAACTATCATTAGTATCTTCAATTGTAATAGGATGAGTATCTTCTTGATTAGATCTAGGAGTAGTATTCTTTTTTCCAGTATTACTATTACCATTATTATCTCCTTCATTAGTAATAACATTTCCGGGAATGACCTCACTTCCATCAGAAGTAGTAATGGTAACAGTACTTTCATCCTCACTATAAATTTCAACATCATCAACTGGATCAAATATCTTTTTACTATCACGAAGATCTAATAAAAATCCATATAATAAAAGAGTTAGAGAAATAACAAATAGTATTTTAGCATAATAAGATAAACGATTTTTTCTTCTCTTTTTATGCATACCAATTCTCCTCTCTAACTATGTAAAAACAAAACAATAATTCCTAAAACAATAAATATAAGTATTACAATCAATAGAATAATCCAAAAAGAACCTTTTCCATCGTGATTAGGAATTTTTAATAATTTTTTCCCTTCTTCCACTTTCTCAGGACAGAGGTCTAATAAAGATTTAGCATCATCTCCATTTAAACCATCCACGCAAAACAAATCATTATTTGTAGTAATCATCCGAAAAGTTACTAAATCGCTATCAGATAATCGAACAACATCTCTCGTCGCAATTTCACCACTATCATATATTTTGTGAACCAATTTTGCTAAAAAATCATGATAAAATGCATAATCACAATTTAAAACAACATCTTGATATTTCTCACGTTCTCCATTTTGATTTAAAATAGAAAGCTTAAGGATTGCTTGATAATTCTGAATTTTCATATCAAATAATATAGAACTTTTTTTACTAGACAATCGAAAAATATTGACAATCTTATCAATATATTCTTCATAAATATCAACTGTTATCTCTTGCTTCATTAATCCTGTTTTCATATTCTCTCCTATGTAGTCATAGACATCTGCTGACTACTATCTTGTAACTCTTTATTTAATGCACGAACTTTTTCAAGCATTGCTTGTGCCTCTTCTTCTCTTCCTGCTTTATATAATTCCTGTGCTTCATTTGTTAAAGATACAATTTGATTTTGCTTATCTTCAATCGTTGGTTCTAATAATCCATTTTGAACAAGCTGTTCTTCACTAACTTCTTCTTTATCAGTAGTTGTACTTCCATCTAATGATGTATCAACACTATTATCTATAGAATTATCTAAAGAAAGCACTGATTCAGAACTTATCGAATGAAATAAAGCTGATTGAACTTCACTAGACAATCGAAGATTATCAGATTGTTTTTTATTAACAATAATAGCTTTAGCTGGATCATTAGTTAGCTTTACAAAAATATCATTCGTA
This sequence comes from uncultured Caryophanales bacterium, assembly GCA_947303225.1. Taxonomy (GTDB): domain Bacteria; phylum Bacillota_I; class Bacilli_A; order RF39; family UBA660; genus UBA3789. Next base: position 4,026 of record CAMYXG010000100.1, read on the forward strand.
ATTCCAGAAGATACTGTATCATTATTTTGACTTGCATCAACAATAGGAGGAATAATATCTGAAATAACGCTTTCTCCATCATTCAAGGAAGATTCTTCAGAAATATTATCAGAAGCCTCTTCAACAGGTGCTTCTGCAACATCAGTTTGAACTTCTCCTACAGTATCTACATTAATTGGAGAACCATCATCATTAGAAACAATATCCCCAACAGGTGTCTCAACAACATCAGTTTGAACTTCTCCTACAGCATCTATATTAATTGGAGAAACATCATCATTAGAAACAATATCTTCAACAGGTGCTTCTGCAACATCAGTTTGAACTTCTCCTACAG
>CAMYXG010000101.1 GCA_947303225.1 uncultured Caryophanales bacterium
AGCTATTCGAATTGAATTAACAGGAAATATGTCTAGTCATTATGATATTTATTATCGAGTTCATGCGGAACACTTTGGTTGGATGAATTGGGCAAAGAATGGAGAAAGTGCAGGAACCGCTCACTATGGATATCGACTAGAAGGAATTGAAATCGTCATAGTCGATAAAGGAGAGGCTCCACCAACTAGAAGTGATATTCGAACGAACAATGCTTTTTATTGATAAGAATTCGTAAGAACAGAGAAATCTGTTCTTTTTTGTTTATAAGGAATTTACATTTTAATATGCCTCTTGACAATAGAACAAATGTATTATATATTGAATTTGGGAGGTTCAGTTTATGTATAAAGCTTATAAGTTTAGACTATATCCAAATGAAGAACAAAAAGTATTAATTCATAAAACATTTGGCTGCTATAGATTTATTTATAATTACTTTTTAGATAAATGTAAGAATAATAAATATTACAAAGTATTTGATATGTGTCATGAATTAAAAGAATTAACTATACTTTATCCTTGGTTAAAAGAAGTAGATTCATGTAGCCTAAGATGTGCAATATTTAATCTAGAAGATGCTTATAAAAACTTCTTTCAGAAAAGAAATAATTATCCAGCATTTAAAAGTAAATATAAAAGACAAACATATAGAACTAATTGTATGAAAAGTGAGTATAAAGGAAAAAGATATTCTAGTATAGAATTAGATTTAAAGAATAAAAAAATAAAACTTCCAAAACTAGGTTTAATAGATATTAGAGGCTATAGAAATCTTCAAGTAATGAATGGAGATATTATTAATGCAACAGTTATAAGAGAGACAACAGGTAAGTATTATGTCAGTATTTTAATAAATGAGATAGAAGTAATAGGACAAAAAGAAAAACCTAAGTCTATAGTAGGAATAGATCTTGGCGTAAAGGATTTAGTAGTAACCTCTAGTGGAGAAAAATATCATAATCCAAAAGAAATTAAAAAGTATGAAAAAAGAATTAAAAGGTTACAAAGAAAATTATCAAGACAAGTAAAGGAAAGTAATAATTATCAAAAGACAAAGATAAAGATATCAAGATTATATTCAAAACTAAAGAATTCTAGAAAACATAATATTATAAATATAGTAAATAAACTAATAAAAGAATATGACATTATTATCTCAGAAAAATTAAAAATAAAAGAAATGAGTCAAAGCCATTCTCTTGCGAAAAACATATTAGATGCTTCATTCTTTAAGATATGTAATATGTTAGAGTATAAGAGTAAGGAAAAAGGAAAGTATTATTATCAAATAGATACATACTTCCCAAGTAGTAAGATGTGTTCTCATTGTGGAGAGATTACAGAAAAAACAAATAATCTAGGAGTAAGAGAATGGGTATGTGATAGATGTTTATCAACAAATGATAGAGATATTAATGCAAGTATTAATATAATGTTTGAAGGATTAAAATACTGTTTTGATAATTAATAAAAAATCAAAAGAATTAAGAGAGTACGGTGGCGACCATCGGAATTTAAGCCTGTGGAGAATGAAGATTACTTCTTCCAAGAAGCAGGAATATTGGGAGGAGACGACCAATGCGATTTAAGTTTACTTAAATCTTTTGTTCTATGTAAAGAAATAGTAAAGTGTTCTGATAATAAGTGAAAATAATAGAGAAAAAATGTATAATGGAATAATAAGGAGGGGTATAGTGAAAAAAGTAAAATGCTTATTTCTTTTTATAATTCTTTTTTATTATCCTAAAGTTTATGCTGAAACTATAACCAATCATTCTACAACAGAACATACTAAAAAAGAAATTGTTGATAAATATAATGCGACAAGATCTAGTTATAATTATAATCAATCTGTTTATGAAGTAAATCCTTCTCTATCAATTCCTTATAAAGAAGGAAGTCTAAAATCTGAAGTAGAAAGGGATACTTTAAATCAATTAAATTTTTATCGTTATTTAGCTGGATTAAATGAATTAACTATTAATACATCTAGGCAAAATGCTAATCAAAAAGGAGCTTTGATATTAGCAATTAATAATTACTTATCTCATTATCCATCTAAACCAGCTAATATGGAAGAAAAATTCTATCAAGAGGGATATTCTGCCTGTGGTAGTAAAAGTAATACTTGGCAAGGAAATATTAGTAATGGATATAGGATAGATAAAACACCGGAAGCATTTATCATAGATAATACTAATGTTGAAGGAAATGTTTCACATCGATCTAGTATGCTTCATCCCAAAGCAAAACAAGTTAGTTTTGGTTATGTAAATAAATATGCAACAATGTCTATTCATTATGATAATGTCAATCAAAATAAAGATTCTTATTATCCATGGCCATCAAGTGGGTATTTTCCAATAGAAGCAATGAATCAGGATTCTAAAACATTATGGTCTATTTACTTAGGAAATTATGAGATGTCTAAAGATACAAAAGTTACTTTGGAGTATAATAATAAATCTTATACTGTTAATAATAAAGATTTAAATTATACCAATTATTCTAAAAATATGTATTATTATCTTCCAAAAGAATTAAGATTGCAGATAACAAATAACAATAAATTTATAAGTGGAGTAAAAGTTCATGTAAAAATAGAATATTTAAAAAATAATCATACTATTGAATATGATGTAAAATTCTTTAGTGTAAAAGAATCTATGCCAGAAAAAGTAAATTTAAATAAAAAGAATGTAACTTTAGAAGTGGAAGAAGAAGAGGAATTAAACGCAGTAGTTTTACCAGAAGAAGCATTTGATAAGAGTCTTACTTGGGAAAGCAGTGATTCTTCTATTGTAACTGTATCAAATGGTAGAATAAAAGGAATCAAAGAGGGAGTTGCTACAATTACTGTTAAGACAAGTAATGGGAAAACAGATACTTGTAAAGTAACAGTGAATAAACAAACTCCTGGAGTATTGTATTCTACTCATATACAAGATATTGGATGGCAAAAATATTATCGTGATGGGGAATTATCGGGTACTACTCATCAATCAAAACGATTAGAAGCAATCAAAATAAAATTAAAAGGAATTTCTTATTCTGGTAGTATAGAATATAAAACACATATTGAGGATTATGGATGGGAAAAGTATTTTAATAGAAATAATGAATTATCAGGAACAAGTGGACAAGCAAAACGATTAGAGGCCATTAAAATCAGATTAATCGGTGAAGTAGCAAATCATTATGATGTTTACTATCGTGTACATGCACAAGAATTTGGATGGTTAGGTTGGGCACGTAATGGAGAAGAGGCAGGAACAGCTGGATATTCTTATCGATTGGAAGGAATTGAAATAAAATTAGTAGAAAAAGGAAAATCTTTAGATGATTATAAAAAAGTAGATTCTTTTAAGAGTCAATCTAAAAATAATTATATAGAACCTACTAAGATAGTATATCAAACTCATATTGAGTCTATTGGATGGCAACAAGAAGTAAATGAAGAACATATTTCTGGTACAACTGGTAAATCACTAAGATTAGAAGCCATTAAAATCATGATAGAGGATGCAGAATATCCGGGTAACGTTGAATATAAAACTCATATACAAGATGTAGGTTGGGAGAAAACTTTTAAAAAGAATAATGAAATATCAGGTAGTTTAGAAGGAAAAAGATTAGAAGCAATAGAAATTAGACTTACAGGAGAACTAGCTAATCATTATGATATCTTTTATCGAGTTCATGCACAAGATGTAGGTTGGATGAATTGGGCGAAGAATGGTGAATTGGCAGGAACAGCTGGATATGGAAGAAGATTAGAAGGAATAGAGATTGCTCTTGTTGAAAAAGGTTCACTTTCTCCAACAAGAACGAATATAAAGAGTAATAAAGCATTTTTACAAAAACAAGTTGTCTATGCAACACATGTTCAAGATATTGGATGGCAGGATGAAGTTGCTGATGGGACAATGGCAGGAACTAGTGGACAATCTAAGAGACTAGAAGGAATTAAAATTCATTTACATAATCAAGAAATGTCTGGAGATATTCAATATAAAACTCATGTTCAAGATATTGGTTGGATGGATTATGTTAAAAATGGTGAAATGTCAGGTACTAGTGGGCAGTCTAAGCGATTAGAAGCTATTCAGATTCGATTGACGGGTGAAATGGAGAAAAAATATGATATCTATTATCGTGTACATGCAGAAGATGTTGGATGGATGAATTGGGCTTGTAATGGTGAGCAGTCAGGAACAGCTCATTATGGATATCGATTAGAAGGAATTGAAATTGTTTTAGTGGATAAAGGAGATAATCCACCTAATAGAAATAATATTCATACTGATAAAGCATTCATTGATAACAATGTTTAGATTAATTAATCGAAAGAA
>CAMYXG010000102.1 GCA_947303225.1 uncultured Caryophanales bacterium
ATTCTAGTATCATCTACTATTTTTCCTTCTTTAATTGGTACATTAAAATCACATCTTATAATTACTTTCTTCTTTTCTATATCTAAATCTTTTATTGTTTTCATAGTCAATTCTCCTATCTATCAAAAGTATACCATTTTTTGCATTTAAAAAAAAGGTGTTTCCACCTTTTCCTTATTTTAATTTTTTGGATTGATACTACAAGTACCTGTTGTACTTTTTTGAAACCACTGATCAAATTCTTCCAAATATTCACTTATTCCAATTTGTTCTGCTATTTTTTTCTGCCCATCTAAATCATATGTAATTCCAGATGCTGTGTATCCAACTATTGTTTTCTCGTTATACATAATTGTAATATTACCTTCTTTTGATTTACATACTAATTTATTGGATGCAGAAAGATAATTTATTACTATAAACAATAGTATTCCCACTATAATAATAAAAATACTACCTACTATTCCAATGACAATCCAAATTATTTTAGATGATTTTTTTTTCGTTTGTTCTTGAGTTTGTTGAACATTATTTACCATTATTGTGCTATTTATCTGATTATTCTGTTCAAACTGAGAATTTTGATTTTCTATGGAATTGTTTTCATTTTGATTGATATTCTGAAATTGATTGTTCATAATCTTTTTATCTCGTCATTAGATATTTAGCAGTTCTAACCATTTGAGCAGTATAACTCATTTCATTATCATACCAAGAGACTACCTTTACAAGTTGCTTTCCTTCTACTTCTAATATACTTGTAGATAATCCATCCACTAAAGATCCACAACGTCTTCCGATTACATCACTAGAAACAATTGGATCCATTGTAAATTCTAGTGTTTCATTTGTATGAGCACGTAATACTTCATTGATTTCTTCAACTGTAGTATTTCTTCCTAATTCAAGTGTTAGGTCTACAACAGAGCCAGTTGGTACTGGTACACGCATTGCTGTTCCATCTAGTTTTCCTGCTAAATTTGGACAAACTAATCCAATTGCACTAGCTGCTCCAGTTGATGCTGGTACAATGTTTGCAGCACATGCTCTACCACGGCGTGCCATATGTCCTTTTTTATGAGCAATATCAAGAGATGCTTGATCATTGGTATAAGCATGAACAGTTGTCATGTATCCCTTTGTGATTCCGAATTCTTTATCTAATACATCTACTACTGGTGCTAAACAGTTTGTTGTACAACTAGCTGCACTGATAATCTTTTCGTCTCCTGTTAATATTTCATGATTAACATTATAAACAATTGTCTTTAAGTCTCCTTTTGCTGGTGCAGAAATAATAACATGTTTTGCTCCTGCATTAATATGAGCCATAGCCGTTTCATCTGAAGTAAATAATCCAGTACTTTCAAAAACAACATCTATATCTAAATCAGCCCATGGCAAGTTAGCTGGATCTTTTTCTGCATATACTCTAATTCTTCTTTCTCCTACTACAATATAATCTCCATCTGCCTGTATTTCATCAATTCTGTAATTTCTATGATTGGTATCATATTTTAATAGGTATGCTAATTGTTCAGCATCTGTTAAGTCATTAACAGCTACTACTTCAAATTCTGGATTTTCTTCCATTAATCGAAAACATAGTCTTCCAATTCTTCCAAATCCATTAATTGCTACTTTTATCATTTCTTTTCCTCCTCTTATAATTCTATTATATATTCTTCCTTTTTTTCTTTCAATCATTCCTTTTAATTTTTACTATTACTTTACAAAAAAATATCCACAGTTTTTGTGGATATTTTTTTAATCTGCATTAAAGTAACTTCCTCCAATAAATTCTCTAATAACAGCATCTTCTGGAATAGCATCTGAAGGTATTGGTAAGAACATTCTTAGGAAGTTGATTAATCTTTTTGCTTCTTCATAATATGGAGAACTGCTTTCAACGGAATATAGTAATGGTTCTACATATGTCTTCAATACTCCTATTTCATAAATGGCTGCTGAATTAATAGTAGCATCACTTTCATCTTGGTAAGGGAATATATAAAGTTCTTCCCCTTTTCTGACATTTGGCCATTGTTTTAGGGTTTGTTCAACAGAATAATCTCTTGTTCTATTGTCTCTTACAATTCTTCTTAAAAGTCGATTATCTGTTGTAGGAATACGATTATGATTATCTAAGTTTAATTCTGTTAATGGGCAAATATAAATTTTATACTTTTTTTCTCTATTTATATTCGTTAGAATTCGATCATCTAGTGCATGAATTCCTTCTATAATTAAAATATCATTGTCTTCTAGTTGCATTGTTGTTCGATAATCTTTTTCTCCTAGTGTAAAATTATAAGTTGGAGTTACTACTTCTTCTCCTTTTAATAAAGCTCCTATTTGCTTATCAAATAGTTTTAAATCAATTGCTTCTAAACACTCAAAGTCTGGATTCCCATTTTCATCTAATGGAGTTTCTTCTCTTTCTACGAAGTAATCATCCATTCCAATTGTTTTTGGATGTAGACCAAAGCTTTGTAAATACATACATAGTTTTCTTGACGTTGTTGTTTTTCCAGAAGAAGATGGACCTGCTAATAAAACAATTTTTACTTTATCTTTTCTACTATTTATTTCTTTTGCCGTTCTCAATAATCTAGCACTTTGTAGTGTTTCATCTATTTTAATTAAATCACTTATTTTTCCTGTTGATACTACACGATTTAAATCTACTGCATTTTCTATATGAATTAATCTTGCCCATTCTTTGAATTCACTAAATACTTCAAATAAATGAGGATGATGCTCATATTTTTTTATCTTATTTGCAATAAAAACTGTTGGAAAGCGTAAAGAAAATCCGTTTCCTTTGATATAAGTTAAATCAAAATCTTTTAATTTTCCTGTTGATGGTGGCATCATATTATAGAAATAATTATACATATTACCAATTCGATATAAGTGAATATAGTTATCTGTATTATATCTCATTGTACCTGCTTTTACTGTATCTCCAATTGTATTAAAATAATTGATTGCTTCTAATCGATCAATTGTGAGCTTTGTGATTGGCATATCTTTTTTAATAATATCTTTCATTGCTTTTTTTATGTCTTCTAGTTTTTCTTCTGTTAGTTTAAAGGTTGTTTGAAAATAAATACCTTTATCTAGAGAATGCTGAATAATTGCGTTGGCTTTTTTTCCATACAAGCTTCTTATTGCATACAATAATACAAAAGTAAGTCCATTAATATGTACTCTGTTTCCTTCTGGAGTAGATAAGTCCAAAAACTCTACTATGGAATCTTCTTTTATACTGTACGAAAGTTCTCTTAATCGATTGTTTACTCTTGCTAAAATAATTGGATAACGATGTTTTTCTTGATGATCCATATATATTTCTTGAAGTGTTGTATTTTGACTATATTTATAAGTTTCTCCATTGATTGTTATTTCAATATTTTGAATCATGTTAATCACCCCTTTAGTATCTATGTTATTAGTATACCATATTTTGTCAAAATAAGGTATGAATATTTTGCCCCCTTGACATTATACTATTAATGGGTGAATTTTATGAACTTTATTCCTGTTGTAGTAGAGCAAGAAAATTTTGGAGAGAGAAGCTATGATATTTATTCTAAATTATTAAAAAATAGAATAGTTTTTTTATCTGGTGAAATTGATGATACTCTTAGTAATTGTGTAGTAGCTGAGCTATTATATTTAGATTCTATTAGTCATGATGATATATCTTTATATATAAATTCTCCAGGAGGTAGTGTTACTAGTGGTCTAGCAATCTATGATACCATGAAATATATTCAAAGTGATGTCTGTACGATTTGTTTTGGGATTGCTGCAAGTATGGGTGCTGTTTTGTTATCAGGTGGAACACATGGAAAGAGATATATTCTTCCCAATGCAGATGTGATGATTCATCAAATTTTAGGCAAAACAGAAGGCCAAGCTAGTGATATTGAAATATCTACTAATAGAATTCTTATTTTAAAAAAAAGGTTAAACCATATATTAGCTAAAAACACAAATAAATCCATTAAGATTATTGAAAAAAATACAGATAGGGATTATTATTTGTCTGCTGAAGAGGCTGTTAAATATGGATTGGTTGATAAGATTTTATAAAATGATTTGTCATTATTGTTTCAAAAAAAAAAAAAAAAACAGTGAATATAATGTATAATGTTTTTATGTTAGATTTAAATTTAGGTAATTATCATTTGTGAGAGTTTTGTTTTGCTTTAATTTTTTTAAAGCGAT
>CAMYXG010000103.1 GCA_947303225.1 uncultured Caryophanales bacterium
TTTATAAATTAAAATAATTATTCGAAGCTTTATTCTTTATAAATAAGAAAAAAAAATAAACTAAATAAATGCTAAAAGAAAATTAAATTACATTATTTAAAATAAAAAAAGTATTTTTCAAAAATAGAAAAATACTTAAATTCTTTTAATTATTATCAACAGGATCATCTGAATTATCTTTTTCCACAAGTGCAACAGTAGATACTTTTTGTTCATCCCTTAAATTAATTAAACGAACACCTTGTGTAGCTCTCTTCAAAGTAGATACTTGACCTAATGGCAATTTTATAATAATTCCACTATCAGTCATGATCATTAAATCCAAAATATCATTTGCTTCTGGACTCAAACATTTAAGAGATGTCATCATACCATTCTTTTCAGTAACATTCAATGCTTTAACTCCTTTACTACCACGATGTGTTAATCGATATTCATCAATAATAGTTTTCTTACCATAACCATTTTCAGTAACAATTAAGACTAAATGTCCTGGAGAAACAACTTCAGCTCCTACAACAACGCTACCATCTAGATCCATACCTTTAACTCCAGAACTACTTCTACCCATAGAGCGAATTTCATTTTCATCAAATCGAACTAATCTACCATTACTATATCCAATTACAATTTAATTTTTTCCAAAAGTGCTTTTTAAACTTATTAATTCGTCATTTTCCTTTAAAACAATTGCAATTTTACCACCTTTTCGAATATTATCAAACTCTTCAATTGGAGTACGTTTAACAATACCATTCTTAGTTGCAAACATCAAATATTTAGTAAAATCATCATCACGCTTTATACTGATTATCGAACTAATGTTCTCATCTTTTTCTAAAGGCAACAAATTAATAATAGGTAATCCTTTTGATTGTCTTGAAAATTCTGGAATTTCATAGCCTTTCATTCTATACACTCTGCCTCGATTAGAGAAAAATAAAATATAATCATGAGTATTCATCGTAATTAAATGCTCTACAAAATCTTCTTCATTAGTTGACATACCCTTAATTCCTACTCCACCACGATTTTGAGTTTTGTAAGTATCAGTTCTTAATCTTTTAATATAACCATTTTTGGTTAAATTAATAATAATATCTTCTTCTGGTATTAAAGACTCATCTTCAATATATTCAATAGCAGTCATATCTATATTAGTGCGTCTCTCATCACCATATTTTTGTTTAATTTCTAAAAGCTCATTTTTAATAACTTCTAATATCTTCTCATCACTAGCTAAAATAGCTTTTAACTCATCAATTGTTTTTAATAATTCATTTAGTTCATTTTCAATTTTTTCACGTTCTAAACCTGTTAAACGACGTAATCTCATTTCTAAAATTGCATTAGCTTGGATTTCAGTTAATTTGAATCCATTCATTAAACCAGATCTTGCTTCATCATCAGAATTTGAACCACGTATTACTTTAATAACAGCATCAATATTATCTAAAGCTATTTTTAAACCTTCTAAGATATGAACTCTTTTTTCCGCAACATCTAAATCAAACTTTGTACGACGAATAATAACTTCTTTTTGATATTCTATGTATTTAGAAATAATATCTTTTAATCCTAATGTTTTAGGAACACCTTGATCTAGCATCAAGAAAATTATTCCATAAGTAGTTTGAAAGGAAGTATGTTTATATAACTTATTAAGTACAACCTGCGCATTAGCATCTCTCTTTAAAGTGATAGTAATCTTAATTCCATTTTTTAAATCAGAATGATAATCTGCAATCCCCTCAATTGTTTTATTATGAACTAATTCAGCCACTTTGTTTTTTAATTCTAAAGTATTAACTCCATAAGGAACCTCATCAATAATGATTTGCTGTCTTCCATGTTCTTCTTCAATAGTTGCTTTACTACGAATTGTAATACTTCCTCTACCAGTTTCATAAGCTTTACGAATTCCACTATTACCCAAGATAATAGCTCCAGTAGGAAAATCAGGTCCCTTAATATGTTGCATTAATTCATCTAATTCTATATCAGGATTATCAATATATGCTACACAACCATCTATAACTTCTCCTAAATTATGCGGAGGAATATTGGTAGCCATACCAACAGCAATTCCTGTAGTCCCATTTACCAAAATATTAGGAAACCGAGAAGGAAGTACTTCTGGTTCTCTTTCACTTTCATCAAAGTTAGGAACAAAATCAACTGTATCTTTGTTTATATTACGCAATAATTCCAAAGATATTTTAGCAAGCCTAGACTCAGTATAACGCATTGCTGCTGCTCCATACCCTTCAATATTACCAAAGTTTCCATGTCCATCAACTAACATGTAACGATAAGAAAAGTCTTGAGCCATTCGAACCATTGCTTCATAAATAGAAGAATCTCCATGAGGATGATACTTTCCCATAACATCTCCAACAATTCTTGCACTTTTCTTATGTGGTTTATCAGGCGTATAACCAGATTCATACATAGAATACAAAATACGCCTATGCACTGGCTTTAAGCCATCCCTTAAATCAGGAAGAGCACGTGCTACAATAACACTCATGGAATACTCTAAAAAAGAATCTTTGACTTCTTGTACAATATTATTTTTTTCTAATCTATCCATTTATAAACCCTCCTAAATATCTAAATTTTCTACATAAGTAGCATTTGTTTCAATAAATTCACGTCTAGGTTCAACTTCTTCACCCATTAATTTAGAAAAAACCTCATCTGCAGCGATAGCATCATCCACAGTAATTTGACGAAGAACTCTTTTATTAATATCCATTGTGGTTTCATTCAATTCCTCAGCATCCATCTCTCCTAATCCCTTCATACGTGCTAAATCATATTTTGTATTGGGATTCAAACTAGCCAAATATTCATCTCTCTCTTCTTCATTTAAAACATATTTTATAGTTTTTCCATGTTTAATACAAAAAAGTGGAGGCTGTGCTGCATAAACATGTCCTGCTTCAACAATTGGCCTAAAGAAACGATAAAACAATGTTAATAACAACACTCGAATATGACTACCATCAACATCAGCATCTGTCATGATGATTATTTTATGATAACGAAGCTTTGATAAGTCAAACTCTTCCCCTATTCCAGTTCCAAATGCAGTAATAATAGTACGAATTTCTTCATTTCCCAAAGCCCGATCAAGTCTAGCTTTTTCAACATTTAATATTTTTCCTCTTAAAGGAAGAATTGCCTGTGTCATAGAATCTCTTCCTTTAATAGCTGAACCTCCAGCAGAATCACCCTCGACCAAGAAAATTTCACTAACAGTTGCATCTTTACTCTTACAATCAGATAATTTTCCATAAAAATTAGTAATATCTAAATCACCTTTTCTACGAGTTAATTCTCTTGCCTTTTTAGCTGCAACTCTTGCCCTACTAGCAGTCATTGCTTTATCAATGATAATCCGAGCTTCATCTGGATTTTCTAATAAAAATCTTTCAAAAGCTTCTGAAAATATTTTATCCGCAATACCTCTAACTTCACTATTTCCTAATTTTGTCTTAGTTTGACCTTCAAATTGAGGATTTGGATGTTTAATAGATACTATCATTGTAATACCTTCTCTAACATCATCACCTGTTAAAGGATCATCTTTTTCTTTTAATAAATTATTTGTAGTAGCATATTTATTTAGAATTCTAGTCAAAGCTCTACGAACACCATCTTCATGAGTACCACCTTCTGGAGTTGTAATATTATTAACAAATGAATAAATACTAGAATTATATGATTCATTATATTGTAAAGCTACTTCAACTTTAATATCTTTCTCTTCACCTTCTACATTAATGATAGTATCATGAATTGGCCCCTTATTTTTGTTTAACATTGCAACATATTCAATTAATCCACCTTCGTAATGAAAAGAATCTTTTTTATCTGGTTCCCTATCATCAAATAAAGATATTCTTAACCCTTTATTTAAGAATGCCAATTCTTTTAACCTAGTTCTTAAGATATCATAATCA
>CAMYXG010000104.1 GCA_947303225.1 uncultured Caryophanales bacterium
ATATTTAAAAATCATTGATAATTGAGAATAATTAATTATTTATTAAATTATTAATTTGTAAGATATATAAAACTTGATATGTCGAGAAAATCAAAATTCTTTGCATTTTTCTTTCTTCTAAATGCACTAACATTAGTCTTATCTGAAGATATTGATTACGATTATAATAAAAAAGCTGGACAACTTGACGTAGACAAAACATCCGCAGTTAGTAAATTTTCCTTAAAATTTAGTGGAAGTGTTCCTGATTTTATCAAGATCACAGTAACCCCAAAATCTGGCTATGATACTCCTTCTTTGTGCTTTTCTGAAAAATCCCCGGATTGTGATAATAATAGAATCATAAACGCTAAAAGAGCAGATAAAAAACCAGTAATTGCTTGTGCAACAAAAATCCAAGCAGCTTCAAAAGTTCTTTTTACCTCAGTTACCTGTCAAAAAGATGAATGTGGATTTACTATTAAATTCGAAGGTGACTCAGCTTGCAAATTAGATATAAATGATGGTGTAGTTTTTTCTTATGTAGCTACAGCAAACAACGCTAACATGAAATTCGATCTTGTAGGACTAAGCGGACTAGAATCATTTATGAACATAGGTTTAGAGGGTAGTAAAAAAGCAAATATAACCCTAGAAAATCAACCTTCAAATGTACAAAGACAAGATTTTGAATCTGCAAGATTTATCTATTATCTAATTGGACAAAATAATACTGAAAGTAAAACCTTACAAACTATTACTGTAAAAGATGCACAAGTAGGTGAATATATCAGAATTACCGCATATATCACTAATGATGCTGTTGGTCCTGATAATTTACTTTATCCAGGAGGTCCTGCTGTTATGGGTGCTGTATTTAAAAATGATTTGACTTATCCAGAAGTATGTCTTCCTATGAGCTCAATGGCTAATGAATTTAAAGATAATAGCTATTTTTATTTAACAGCTAAAGTATATTCTCAATATGCTTTATTTTGGCCAGGAGATGAAAATAAAAATTATATAGATGGTATTGAAATTGAATCTTATAATGGCTTAGTCAGTTTCATGATAGAATCTCAAGGAAAATTAAGATATGCTTGTTTCGAATTTACTTTTAGGGAAGATTATGATAAAATTCCAGTTCTCTTTTCCGCTCAAATAATTCCTGCTGCTGGAAAAAAAACTCCTGATTTTTATTTCATGAATCCACCATTACAAATTGGAGAAACATATCGTCAAATGTTATCAAAAGGAAAATCAGTAATATATCATGGAGCTAGAATTGCAAAAGATACTAGAGTAAATTACAATATATATAATCATCAAGGTGTTGCGTTTATGTGGGTCGGAGATTGTACGGATATCGCTAATTGTAAATTTGATATGTCAGGAGAAGATCCTGCAAAAGATAATAATATTGAAGCTATTAGAAATATTGGTAGAAATATTTTATATGATAGAAAAGTTCCTAAAGATATGGAAGTCTTAGGCCCTGAAAAAAGAGTAATGATAGTAAAATGTATGGATGATGGTAGTAATGAAAGTGGCTATTGTGAATTTGATGTCACTATATATACTCAAACGGATGAAATAAAATTAGGTACTACAAATTTTGTAAAATATGTTAAAAAAGACGAAACAGGTAAATTCTTAATAGATTTCAATAGAGCAACAAAACTTTTAAGCGTAGGTGTTCAAATTATGGTTCATTCTGGTGAAGTAGTTTTTGATGGAGAAAATCCAACTGGATGGGATGAAATGGCCAAACCAGAAAAATTTATTCTTGCAAACAAAGTATTTCTTAATTTCAAATTAAATAGATTTGCCGCAGAAAAATTATATGTAACTTATAAAGCAATAAAGGATTCATTTTTCACTATTAAATATAAATATCATTTAGCAGAACTTTCTACAGATTATGAAGATGAGGTTATTCAACCTGAAGAAAGTTATTTAATTCAAATTGATCCTGAACCAGAAAAGAATCTTACAATTTATATAGAAAATGATCGATATAAACAGAAAGAAATTTTCTTAACTAATTTCTTCGCTCTTAATTGTGATTTCAGAATATTTACAAAAAGAATAACTGGAACAATTGAAGTTCCTATAACTGATGGTTATGGTCAAGATATTCTTACTTCAAAAGATGGCGCAACTTATTCTTCTCCTTTATATACTTATACAATTCAAGTCGATAAACCAGACCCAAGTAATTATAATAGTAAAAAATGTATGATGTATGTTTCAGGATTCACTACTATTGATCTACTTACTACACCAAGAATTTTAATAGGAAATAATGTAAATCAACAAATGATTTTGGATGAGAATTTCAGAAATATGAAATTTTTGTATCCAGTTCCTGATACTAGTATTGATTTAGTAGTTTATTTCAATATAATTAATAAAGCTTCATTCTATGCGGAAATTGCAGTAAATACAGATGAACAACGTATTTATAGTGAAGTTATAACTCATAGTACTCCTGTTTATTTAAAAGGAGAGGATTATAAATCATATTGTAAAGAAGATACTTATTGTAGTATATTAGTTATCATATTTTATGCTTTCCCATTCCAAGATTTACCTGCAACTAATCCTATGGTAGAAATAACTGTTAGAGAAGCAACTAAAATTGACATGAAATTAAGAGTTCCCTCTTATTTACAAAAAGGAATAGCTAAAAAAGATTTTACTACGGGAGACGGATATTATTATTTATATACAGATTTAGGTAAAAATGATCAAGGTGATATAACTGTTAACTTCTTTAGAGATTATTGTGAAGTTTATGGAAGAATTGTAAGAAAAGAAGAAGCGGATCCAAAAAATGAAATCGAATGGATGGACAGATATAGACTTCCCAGTGGAGAATGGGAAGGAGATGATGCAAATTATAATAAATATTTAAAAAAATATCATGTAAGTGTCGAAGACACAGAAGATTGTATTAGTGGATGTTATTTAATTCTTGGTATAATAATTTCACAAATAGGTGAATATGCCAGCGTTAATAAATTTTATCCATTTAGTATTATTACTAATTTAAGTCCTAGTACTTTCGGAGAAGCGGCTGATATACCAGTAATAACAATTCAAGTTGATGAATTCATTATTGGTAATGTAGATGTTTCAAAAAATGTAAAAATTACACAATATTATCAAGTATGGCTACCACGTGATACATTCCAACTTCAATTCGATTGGCAATCTGATTTAGCCGGATTATACGTGAATGTTGGTGACGATAAACCTACAGCAACCAATGCAGATTTTACTCTTATTCCAAATGGTATAGATAGTGTATTATATATAAATAGACCTCAAATAATGGAAGTTATGAAAAGAAAAAAAATACCACACCCAGCTGGAGAAGATTCATTTGAAGATGTGAAATTTACTATAGGTATATGGACAGATAAGACCGATACAGCTGATACAGAATTATATTCTTTACGTGTGCATGAAGCTAATATTGCTAATTATGATATAGAAGAAGGTGTAGATTTTGATATTATTGAACTTAATACTGATCAAAAAGTATTATGTAAACCTACCAGAACAGGAGAAACCTTTAGATGTCTTTTTATGGTTATATATGATGAAGAAGATATTAAACAAAAAATGGATTTATTAGTATATGCAAGATCTACATTCAGAGGTGATACAACTGAAATTTATGCTTCTTTTATTGATAGTGAAATCTATGATGAATATGATTTTGAAAATTTAAAAAAGAAAATTCCCTCATATGAATCTTCTGATTATAATTCAGTAAAAGATGATAAAGTTTATTTCCATATTAAATTAAATACAACTCATTCAGGTAAATATTTATATGTAAATTGCAGATCTCAGTTTTATGATGATATTTTAATTGTAGCTTCTATGCTTTGTTATAATACAGAGGCAACTCCTATAGAATTTTATCCAAATGCAAGAACAGAAAATTTAATTCAAGTAAAAAATGATAAA
>CAMYXG010000105.1 GCA_947303225.1 uncultured Caryophanales bacterium
TCAGCTCTAGGAGTATTGGTTTCCCATTTCCAACTTGCTAAATGAAGATTATCTGTAATGGTCACTTTATATCCAACTCCATATGAATAATTGCTTTTATTCATCCATCCATTTACTAGGTTTTTATAACTATTATATCCAATTGTTATTTCTTCTTTTGTTTTCTTATTTCCGATACTTGTATTAACTCCAGTATTAAAAATATTATCACCTGTTAAATTTCCATTTTGAGCTAATTTATGAGCTTCTATTTGAATTCCTGGATAAGTTTTATCTACATTTACTCTTACTCGACAGCTGTCATTTTTGAAAGGTTCTCCACATGGATTTGTGATATATTTATCTTCTATGTTTTTATTTCCTGCATTGTCTTGTATTTGAATATAAGTATATTCTGCATCACTATTTTCATCTGCTGCTGGCCAAGTTTTTGTAAATTTTTCTCGAACACACCTACTTCCTTCTCCGTCGTCACAAGTTGCTTTTATTGATCTTATTGAACTACTTGTGGCATTTATCCATGTTCCATTTGAAGTTCCTTGAATGGATTTGCAAGTAGGAGATGTTGTATCATGGAATGAGTCTAGCTCAGAGGAAGAACCCAAAGAATCCTCTTTTTCTTTCATTCCACCAGAGATGTTTCTTGCTACTACCCTAGCTTTTACATAAGTTAAATTCGTTATGTCAATATAGTCTGAAATATTCTTTTCAATTAATAGTTCACTTTTTTTATTAGCACTTAGAGTACCAGAATTATATACCTCTCGTAAATTCAAATCATCTTTCGTTTTAACAGATAAAGAAAAACTATAACCATCTAATGATAATTTTTCTGTTCCATTTTTTCCACCTGTTATTTCAATTGATAATTTAGCATTGGATACGTTTTGAAGACTTCCTTCTTCATTTTTTATTCCTTTAAACTCGATTTTAATTGTTGGAGTAATTGGATTATCCGTTAATGGGGCTATTTCATCTCCACAATAAATATGTGCTGTATATGAATACTCAGATTTGGAATATTTATAAATTCTTACATATGACTCTCTCATGCAGTCTTCTCCATAAGAATTCTTTAAATTTTCTTTTAAAAAATGTGCTTCTTTTAAATCTGAAAGCTTTATTCTTTTTGCCTCTCCTATTTCCTGAGGGGCCTTATCCTTATTTGTTTGTATATAGCTTTGTGTTGCCATAATTGCAGTTTTCTCTAAATTAGAGTCATGATCATTTCTTGCTTTTAATATTAATCGGCGAACTGCTACAATGGCAATTATTGAAAGAATTCCTAGTATAACAATCGTTGTTAGTAATTCTATCAAAGTAAAAGCTTTATGATTTTCCCTTTTTATTTTCATATTCATATCCTACCTTAATACATTTTAATTATATATGATAGTTTTTTAAAAAGCAATTAAAAACCGATGCTTCTTCATCGGCCTTTCTTTTACTTTTTACTTATTTTAAATGAATCATCTTTATAATCTATTATGATTCTATCTTTTTCTTTGATTATTCCTTCAATAATCATTTTTGATAGATCTACTTCTAATGTTCTTCCTACTAGTCTTTTTAATGGTCTTGCTCCATAATTCACATCATATCCTCTTTCAATAAAGGCATCTCTTGCAGATTTAGTTAATTCTATTGTTAGATGAAGATCTTTTAATCTCACTTCAATTTCCTTTATAATTTTATCTAGAATTTGATTAATTGCTTCCTTTGTTAAAGTGTTGAATACTACTACTTCATCAATACGATTAATAAACTCTGGACGGAAGTGTTCTCTTACTTCTCCCATGACTAATTCTTTTTGATTTTCTAGTACATATTCACTTCATAAATTAGAAGTCATAATAATGATGGTGTTTTTAAAGTCTACTGTTCTACCATTTGAATCTGTTATTCTTCCATCATCTAATATTTGTAATAGTAAGTTTAGTACTTCTGGATGAGCTTTTTCTACTTCATCAAATAATACGATACTATATGGATTTCTTCTTACGGCTTCTGTTAATTGTCCACCTTCTTCATAACCTACATATCCTGGAGGAGAACCTATAAGACGTGATACACTAAATTTTTCCATATATTCGCTCATATCTATTCTAACCATATGTCTTTCATCATCAAACAGTTCATAGGCTAGTGTTCTGGCAATCTCTGTTTTTCCAACTCCAGTAGGCCCTAAAAACATGAATGAGGCTATTGGTCTATTTGGATCTTTTATTCCACTTCTTGATTTGATAATAGAATCACTAACAATTTTTAATACTTCGTCTTGTCCCATTACTCTTTTTTGCATTTCTTTTTCTAAGTTTAGAAGTTTTTCTTTTTCTGATTCTAGTAATTTTGTTACTGGAATATTGGTCCATTTCGCAATGATTTTACAGATATCATTTTCTGTTACAGTATCACTTAGTAGTTTATTCTTTTCAACATTATTTAACTCTTGTAATTCTTTTTCTACTCTTGGAATTTCACCGTGACGAAGAATAGCTGCTCGTTCTAGATCATATTTGTTTTCTGCTTGTTCTAGTTCAAAGCGTAATTCATCTAGTTCTTTCTTTTTCTTTTTCATTTTCTCATTTAGATTTTTCTCTTTATTCCAAGCTTCTGTTAATTCTTGTTCTTTTTCTTTCATGGTTTGTAATTCTCTATCAATATCATGACGTCTTTTTTCAGATAATTCATCTTTTTCTTTTTTTATGGCTTGACGTTCTATTTCAAGTCTCATGATACGATGAGTTAAGTTATCTAATTCAAATGGTACTGAATCCATTTGAACTCGAATAGTTGCACAAGCTTCATCTACTAAATCAATTGCCTTATCTGGCAGATACCTATCTGTAATATAGCGATTGGATAAAGTCGCTGCTTCAATTAAGGCTTTATCAGTAATAGATACACCATGATGGATTTCAAAACGATCTTTTAGTCCTCTAAGGATTGTAATGGTATCTTCAACATTTGGTTCTTCTACTTTTACCTTTTGAAAACGTCTTTCAAGTGCTCCATCTTTTTCAATATACTTTCTATATTCATTTAGAGTAGTAGCACCTATTACATGGATTTCTCCACGAGCTAACATTGGCTTTAGAATATTAGAAGTATCCATTGCTCCTTCTGTAGCACCTGTTCCCACTATCATGTGAATTTCATCAATAAACATGATGATATTTCCTTCACTTTTCTTTACTTCATTTAAAACATTTTTTAATCTTTCTTCAAATTCACCACGATATTTAGCTCCTGCTACAAGAGATGCCATATCTAGTTCCCAAATCTTTTTATCTTTTAGACTACTTGGAACATCTCCTTTTAAAATTCTAAGAGCTAGTCCTTCAACAATAGCTGTTTTACCAACTCCTGGCTCTCCAATTAGTACTGGATTATTTTTCGTTTTACGAGATAGTACTCTAGTAATACTACGTATTTCTTCATCACGGCCTATGACCGGATCAATTTTACCAGCTTTGGCATCTTCAATAATATCTCTACCATATTTTTCTAATACATTTTTTTCTTCTTCTTGTGGATAACCATACATTTTATCATCCCCTCTCTAATACTTATTATACTCTATTTTTAGCACTTGTCAATAGAGAGTGCTAATTCTTTAATATAAAAAAAAGAGTAATTATTTTTTAACTCTTACATGATGATTTTTTATTATTACTATTTTTAATTAATTCACTAGATAGAATAGATACTGGTGTAGAGATTGGATTTCCTTTATTCATTCTTTTATGTTTGATATTTTCTATCCCCTTTTTAATCATATTATTATTATGTTATTCATAAAAAAAAGACAAAAATGTCTTTTATCGTGTTTTTATATATGGACCTTTTATTTTATCTTCAGTAGGACTTATTCTTAATGAAGCTAAATAAGAATCTTTATATGTTGTAGCATCAAATATAGCATCTACAGATTCTTCTTCTTGTAATTGAGTA
>CAMYXG010000106.1 GCA_947303225.1 uncultured Caryophanales bacterium
TAAAGTCATTAGATAATTATGTTATTAAAGTTCCTTATATGGGAAATGCTATAATGAGTCAATTGAATGGAATTGATACCTTAAATGATCTATGTGATTTGATTGTTAGTTTTTTACCAATTAAATATGAAGATAAAAAGAAATATATTACTACTATTGATCCAATTCAAAGAGCAAAATATTTAATGGAAGACATGAATCGAGATTTAAAGTTTGTAGAGTTAGAACAAAAAATTGAAGCAGAAGTTGAAAAAGAATTAAATGATACACAGAAAGAATATTTTTTACGTGAAAAAATCAAATTAATGCAGAAAGAATTGGGAGAAGCCAATAATAAAGATTCTGAAATAGAACGTCTTACGAAGAAAATTGCAAAATTAAAATGTAATTCTAAAGTAAAAGAAAAAATTAAAAGAGAGTTAAATCGTTATGATAGTTTGAATAGTAATTCTCCTGAAGTAGGAATGATTCGAGAGTATTTAGATTGGATGATACATCTTCCTTGGAATCATTATACAAAAGATACTAATGATTTAGTGCGTGTTAAAAGAATATTAGATTCTTCTCATTATGCACTTGAAGAAGTGAAAGATCGTATTCTAGAGTATTTAGCTGTCAAACAAAATACCAATAATTTACGTAGCCCTATTATTTGTTTAGTGGGTCCTCCTGGAGTTGGTAAAACTTCTCTTGCAATTAGTATTGCGAAAAGTTTAAATCGTAAAACTGCTAAAATAAGTGTTGGTGGAATTAACGATGAAGCTGAGATTGTTGGACATAGAAGGACTTATATTGGAGCTAATCCTGGAAGAATTATTCAGGGGATTCGTAAAGCCGGTACTACCAATCCAGTTTTTATCATTGATGAGATTGATAAAATGACAAAAGACATTAAGGGAGATCCAGCTAGTAGTTTATTGGAAGTATTGGATCCAGAACAGAATAATAAATTTTCTGATCATTATATTGAAGAAGAATTTGATTTATCTCAAGTAATGTTTATAGCAACTGCGAATTATGTTGAACAAATTCCATATGAATTACGGGATCGTTTAGAAATTATTGAACTTTCTAGTTATACAGAATATGAAAAGTTGGATATTGCAAAAAATCATTTAATTCCAAGAGAGTTAGAAGAGCATGGTCTTACTAGTTTGCAAGTTCAAATGAATGATGAAGCAATTATGACTTTGATTCGTAATTATACAAAAGAAGCTGGTGTTCGTGAATTAGAACGAATGATTGCGACATTATTCCGTAAAATTGTAAAAAAGCTATTATTAACCAATGATATTGCTTTTTATCAAATTGATAATGCTATGATAGAGGAATTATTGGGAAAAAAGAAATTTACTTATATGGAAACTTCTCATGAAGATGAAGTTGGTGTAGTTAATGGAATGGCATATACTGTTTTTGGTGGAGATATTTTACCAATTGAAGCAACATTATTTAAAGGAAAAGGAGATTTAGTTTTAACAGGATCATTAGGAGATGTTATGCAAGAGTCTTGTCATATTGCTTTAAATTATATTAAGTCAAATGCAGAGCAATTTCATATTGCGACAGATATTTTTGAAAACCATGATATTCATATTCATGTTCCAGAGGGAGCTGTTAATAAAGATGGACCAAGTGCTGGTGTTACTATTACAACTACTTTGATTAGTTTATTTTCGAATAAAAAAGTACCTAAAAATATTGCTATGACAGGAGAAATAACATTACGTGGTAGAGTACTAGGAATTGGTGGATTAAAAGAAAAAGTTATTGGTGCTCATCGAGCAGGAATTAAACAAGTTTTTATTCCTGTTGAAAATGAAAAAGATTTGGATGATATTCCTGAAGAGATTAAGAAAGATATTCGTTTTATTTCAGTTAGTCATTATGATGAAATATTTCAATCTGTTTTTAGGGAGGAAGACGTTTAATGGAAGAGTATTCGTTAGAGGATTACAAAAATGTTATTATTTTAAAAAATCAATTATTAACTATGGATATTTATCAATTAAAAGCTCTTTATCAAGATTATGAAACTTATCTTTTATTTTTAGATACCATATCTGTATTGATATCAATTGATTGTGGATTTTTATTCTTACGAGATGATATTATTTCTAAAATTGAACAAATTATACAGTATAATCGATTTGAAGCTGATTCTGATACTTTTCAGATTATTAATGAGATGATTCAGTATTTTAATACGATTCAGAATTATTCTCCTAATCGTAAAAAAATTCTTACTAGTTCTTATTTAGCTTATCAGGAAGATATTCGAAAGATGAAATTGAAAGATATGAATGATTTATTTCAAGCGATTGCATTTGATGCTAATGTTATTGTGGCATTGGAACAGAATACTATGGATTTTTTAAGTGACAATCGTTATTTTTTATCATCTTTTAATTATATGATTGAATCTATTCCAGAATTATTTGAAAATTCTTCTTGTGATTTATTGCAAGAAAAGTTACATTCTATCGAAGTTAGACCATGGCCGTTTGATCGAGATAGTCGACAATCATTAAAAAAAGCAGAAGAACATTTTAAAAAAAAAAAAAAAAGAAAAATAATTTTTCTTCTTTTTTCATATTTTCTTATAGGAGGATTGTTATGGAAAAGAAAATAACATTTGAAAAGCAAATTCGTTTTCCTACTATGATAGGAGAAATATCTGCTATTTCATTAGAACCTAATCTGAGATTTCTTGATGATTCTAATGTAGAAGGAGACTTATTATTACGTGGAAAATATAAATTAACAGAAGCTTCTCGTTTAGAAGAAGATTTTGAATATCAAATACCTATGGAAATCACTCTTCAAAATAAATTAGATTTAGATACTGCAAAAATAGATATTACTGATTTTACTTATGATATTGAAGAAGAAGATTTTATGAATTGTCATATTGAATTAATGGTAGTGGGAGATGAAATTGTGGAGGAATTAGAAGAAAATCGAGAATGTGATGATAATCCACAAGAAAAAGAAATTGAAATACCAAAAATTGAAGATAATTCAAAGGAAGAGTCCAAAAAAGAAGAAAGAGAAGAGGGTATTAAACGAATAGAAAAGGATATTACAAATGATGAAAATGAAGAAGAGATGATAGAAGAGTCTCATTCAGTAGAATCCTCATTATTTATGAACTTTTCTGATGAAAATGAGTCTTTTGGAACATTTTTAGTATATATCGTTCGTCAAAATGAATCTATTAATTCTATTATTGAAAAATATCATACTACTTTAGAAGATGTTGAACAATATAATGATATTACAAATATTGATATAGGAAGTAAACTTATTATTCCGTTAAAAAATGAATAAAATTCCTTCTGTCTTATCTTCTGTCCAGAGTGTTGAATATCATAAAAACTATTTGATTGTAAAATGTGAAAATCAGAAATACTATTGTCAAAAAATTGATTATTCTCTTTCTAAATTATTGACATATTTTCAAAAAATTGATTTTTCGTATGTGGGTCCTTTGATTTATTATGATGATCATTATTTATTATATTGTATTAACCAGAAAGAAGAAAAGAATGGTTTAAAGGGGAAAAAACTTATACAAGTTCTTTCTTCTTTGCATCAAAAATCTGTGATAATTAAAGAGTACTCGTTGGAAGAAAAACAAAAAAAATATGATTTTATTCATTCTATGATTGAGTCTCGTATGAAATATTATTTATCTTTACAGGATGAGATTGATGATTATTATTTTCCACCACCAGCTTATTACTTATTCATAAAGAATATCAGTAAAGTTTATTCCTTACTTCATTATGCTTTTCAACAATTAGATATTTGGTATCAAAATGAGAAAATGGAATACCGAGATGTTTTTCTGATTCAGAATGTTTGTTTTGATAATTTTCATTTTGGAGATTCTTACTTTTTTTATGATTATGGGAATGAAAATCGAGGAGAACCTATTTATGATGT
>CAMYXG010000107.1 GCA_947303225.1 uncultured Caryophanales bacterium
ATTATTTGTTATGTACAAGATGGAGTTTTATATCAGTACAATGCTAGTATAGATGAATTTCAAAAAGTAGGTAATCATGGACATGATGGTATTGGTGGAGCAAGAAATAAAGCTTATTTTCAGGATGGAACTTATAATCCAGAAACAGGTACTTATGAAATTCATGTAAAAGTTGTTTCTTCTGATAGTTGTGGTGGTACTTGTGGACCTAGAATTGAGTTCTATAATGGATTTGATTATAATGAGACTATTTATAATACAAATGAAGATACTGAATATGATGTAGTATATAAAGAAATCTCTGATAAATTATCTATTGTTACTTATACTTTTGTTAAAAATGGTGATGGTGGATATGGTTTAAAATCAGTTACTATGGAATAGACCAAAAGGTCTATTTTTTATGGTTGTTTTCTTTTGAAATATAGAGTATAATATATGTCGTTGGAGGGATAAGTATGGCAAAGAAAGAAAATAAAAATATACATGAAATTACGAAGAAAATAGAAGGCAGTGAGTGGAAAGACGCACTTGATAAAGCATTTAAAGAAAAACAAAAAACTGTTAAAGTAGATGGATTTCGTAAAGGAAAAGTACCAAGAAATATTTATGAAAAGAATTTTGGTATTGAATCATTATTTATTGATGCTGCTAATGTATTATTACCAAAAGTATATGAAGAAGTTGTTGAAAATAGTGATTTAGTTCCAGTAGTACAACCTTCTGTTGATATTAAGAGTATTGATAAAGATGGTGTTGAATTTATTTTTAAAGTTATTACTAAGCCAGAAGTAAAAGTTAATAAATATAAAGGATTAGGTATTAAACCAGAAGAAGTAGAAGTAACTGATGAAGAAATTGATCATGAATTAGGTCATTTATTAGAACGTTATACTGAATTAGTTACAAAAGAAAAAGGTAAAGTTGAAGATGGTAATGTTGCGATTATTGACTTTGAAGGATTTAAGGATGGAGAAGCATTTGATGGTGGAAAAGGAGAGAATTATTCATTAGAGATTGGTTCTCATACATTTATTCCTGGTTTTGAAGAACAGGTTATTGGTATGAAAGTCGGAGAAGAGAAGGATTTAAATTTAACTTTCCCAGAAGACTATGGAGCTAAAGATTTAGCTGGTAAAGATGTAGTATTCAAGGTAAAAGTAAATGAAATTAAAGAAAAGAAAACTCGTGAATTAGATGAAGACTTTTTTGATGACTTAGGAATGGAAGGAATTGATTCTGAAGAAAAATTAAGAGAAGAAATTAAGAATTCTATTCATGCACAAAAGGAAATGGATGCTGAAAATAAACATGTAGATGCATTACTTGAAGGTGTTGCAAAGAATGTAGAAGTAGATATTCCTGAAGAGATGGTTGAAGAGGAATTGGATCGTTTAATGACTCGTTTTGAAGAACAAATGAAAATGCAAGGTATTTCTTTAGATTTATATTATCAGTTTACTCAATCTAGTGAAAAAGATTTAAGAGATCAAATGGAAAAAGAAGCTTATAATAATGTTCTTTATCGTTTAATGTTGGAAGAAATTACTGATATTGAGAAAGTAAAAGTAACAGATGAAGATGCAGAAAAAGAGGCAGAAGAATTAGCTAAGAAATATCAAATGGAGAAAGATGAATTCTTAAAAGAGTTTGGTGGTTTAGATCTTATAAAATATGACTTAGAAATGAGAAAAGTTGTAGAATTATTAAAAGATTATAATAAGTAATAAGAAGCTGTTTTGATGACAGCTTTTTTTGTTTATAAGGAATTTTCTTTGAAATACATCGTACAAAATGTTAAAAATATTGAAATATATCGTATAAAATGTTATAATAAAAGCGAAGTTGTTAGGAGTGTGTAGGATGAAAAAAGTTCATTTATTTTTGTTTTTTATTTTTACTTTCTTATTTACAATGAATGTTGAGGCGGCAACTGTAAAGATTGATACAAATAAAATATATTTTTTAAATGATGGGGATAAAGAATTTGTTACTATGAAAAGTTCTTATAAAACACAAGCCAAAATTACTGTTACTGGGGCTAGTGAAGTTACTTATAATAGTATGGATGATCCTAATAGTTGGTCTCCTATCAAAGTTAGTTCTGATGGTGTTGTTACGATATCACCATATTATTGTACTGGTGGTGGCTTTTCTACTTGTACTACGGCTGTTAATGAAAATTTATATAAGGAATATAAAGAAAAATCAGCTGATATTATTGTTTCTGCTGATGGGGTAGATTATAAATTTACTGTTCAGAGTATTGATTATACGAATGTTTATATTGATGAATTTTTTGATTCTATCATTCAAAAATATCCATCTGATACTTCTACAGAAAAAGGAAAGATTCAGCCTATATTAGATTGGATTAGTAAGGAGACAGATTATTCCGCTAGTTATTCTTATACGAAAGATATGATTTATCATTCAGCAGGTGATTGTTGGGCTAGTTCTCGTGTAATTGTTGATTTTGCAAAAAAAGTAGGAATTAATGCAGTTGTACGTAAAAATGCTAAATATGCTGATATAGGAGTTATGTCAGGACATGAGAATGTATATGCTGAGTTAGATGGAAAAGGATACGTTATTGAGGCTGGTTATAATGAAACAAAACCTAGAACTGTTACTTTTGCTTTAACGGACAATGGTTGGTATACTGGAAGCTTAAAGTATATTATCGGACATAATTATACTTCTTATAATGGATTCCAAAAAGATGTTTCCATACCAGAAAATAATGTTATTACTGGATTAGGAAATTGGACGATTCATTATGGATTATCTGAAAAATCTCAAATTGAAACTTTATTTATTCCAAAGACAATTACTGAGATTAGTTCTAGTGCTTTAGCTGATGTACCAACCTTAAAGCATATTACAGTTGATCAAAATAACCCTAATTATTTATCTTTTGATGGAGTTTTATTTAGTAAAGATAAAAAAACACTAATTAATTATCCATCTGGAAAAGTAATGAAAAAGAATACTTTATATGATTTTGTTGAAACAATTGATTCTTATGGAGTTTCTTATAATAATTCTTTAGAAGAATTAGTTATTCCAGAAGGAGTTAAGACTTTAAAAGAATATGCGATTGTTGGTAATCGAAATTTAAAATTTATTGATGTTGCGGAAAGCGTAAATGTAATTGAGAAAGGTGCAGTTGGTTATCAAGGGCAAAAATATACTATTATTCGAAATAAAAATGCACAAGTAGAAGATTTACCATGTAGTAAATATACTTATTTATTTGGACCTAGAGGTTCTACTACAGAAGCATTTGCTCAAGAAAATAGTTGTAATTTTACAGCTTTAGAAGATATTGGAGGAGATTCTTCTAAAATAAAAGTTATTACAATGGATAATATTGAAGTGGAAAATCCTACTTATACTGGTAGTCCTATTATTCCAAAAATAAAAGTAGTAGTGGATGGTAAAACATTAGTAGAGAATAGAGATTACTTTGTAGAAGATTTTCATAATAATGTGGGAACTGGTAATGCATACTTTTATTTGCAAGGAATTGGTTATTATGTTGGTAGAGAAATTGTTAACTTTGATATTCTAAAGAAAGATATTGATTGGGAATATACGAATCCTGTTGTGGATTATACTGGAGAAGTACAATCTCCTTTGGTTGTTGTTCATGATTCTGATTTTAAGGGAAAGGTGACTTATCCTATTCATCCACATCATGCAGATAAACGAGAAAAAGCAGAATATACAGAGCCAGGGGAATATCGATTAGGTCTTAATATTGATGGAGATAGTAATTATAATTCTGTTTATCAATATATTACTTTTAAAATAAATGGAATAGATCTTAGTAAAGCTAAGATTAGTAAAATTAATACTTTTTTTAACTTTGTTACAAATCCGCAAATTC
>CAMYXG010000108.1 GCA_947303225.1 uncultured Caryophanales bacterium
CTTCGATTTATTCGTGATAACAATATTGAAGAAGAAGATGTGTATTCCTTTTTAGTAGGATTTATTTGCCATTATGCATTAGACTCTACTATTCATCCATATGTTATTTATAAAACTGGTTATTTTCAAAAGAAAAAGCCAAATACTTATAAATATAATAATGTGCATGCATTTATGGAAACATTTCTTGACAATGATATCATTCGAAGAAGATTAAAGAAAGATCCTTATCATTTTGATATTGTTTCTTATTGTTTTACGATTAAGCCTTTTTCGGATGCATTAAATCATTCCATAAATTATACTTTCTATAATACTTTTAAAGTTCGTGGAATGAGTGATATATATTATAAATCTTTAAAACAAATGCGTACTGCTATTAAAGTATTTCGAGTTGATCGGACTGGAATTAAGAAAAATATGTATAAATTAGTTGATACTTTTACTCCGAAAGGCGTTTTTCGATTTGAAGCTATTAGTTATCATTATCCATTGGAGGATAGACATAATTATTTGAATCAAGATCACCATATGTGGAGGCATCCAATTGTTTATGATATGACAAGTAAAGAATCTTTTGTTGACTTATATTTAAAAGCAATTAAATTAGCTAAAGTGTTAGTTTGTGCCAGTTTTGATTATTTAAATGGAAAAGATATTGAATTAGAAAAGGTATTTACTAATCTTAGTTATATTACAGGTTTAGATTGTGATAATAAAAAAGAATTAAAATATTTTGAATTTTAATTCTTTTTTTGTATATTTTACTGTTTCATTACCATACTACTAATAGGTGATGATCATGTTTTATCGATATGAAATTAGAAATCAAAATGAAGAGGAAGTGCTCTATTTATATTTAACTATGAAGTATGAATTTTCAAAAGAATTAATTCAAAAGGATGATGATTTAGGAAGACGTACTAGTAATTTTATCCAGAATAATCATATTCCTTTTCGAGGAAAGAAAGTATTTTTAGTTGTAGATGATATGATTGTGAAAAGTATTGATTTATCTCAAGTACCTTTGTTTATTGACTATCATAATTATTATTCTATAGATTCTTTTTTAGTGAATATTGAATTAGATGATCAATCTATTTCCGAAATAACACTTAGAGACTATTTACTTAGTGTTTTATTATCAAAATATATGGATAATATTCATGAAGAAGTTTTAAAAGCAATTTGTATCCTATATAATACTTATGCTTATAAAATGATGATGGAAGAAGGTAAAATACTATCTACTAATTCATTTGCAATTTATAAGCCTGCTACTTATTATAAAAGTACACTTGAAAACTATGATGTAATAGTAAATAAACTTCAACATATCATAGAAGATGTGGATTGTATTTTTTTACGTTATCAAAATGACTATATCTTACCATTTATTCATTTTTCTAATATAGGGAAAACTTTTTCTAATAAGAAATATCCTTACTTATCAAGTGTAAAAAGTTTATGGGATTTAACATCGCCTTATTATATTGAGATAAACGATTTTTCTTATGAAGATATGGGAAAGAAATTGAATATTCTTGTGACGAATGATTCTATTATTTCTATATATAATCAAGACATGAATAAGAAGATCATGATTGATCAACATATTTTTCAATTAGAGGAATTTAAAAATATATTCCAATTAAAATCTACTAGTTTTTATATCATTTTTTATCAGAATTTTCTTAGGATTATCACACAAGGATGGGGAAATGGACTTGGTTTAAGTATTTTTGGAGCTAATGAAATAGCAAATAATGGTGGTAATTACTATCAAATATTAAAATACTATTTTCCAAAGACAAAAATATACTTATATGCAAAAAAAGAAACTTCCTAGCTGAGGAAGTCTTTTTATTTCATGTGAGACATTAATTCACTTAGAGCTTTATCTGCATCTTTATTAATTTCCACTGTATTTTCTAGAAATTTTGAATATCCTTCTACTATTGCAGAAAAGTCCATTAGTTCTTGAGATTTTTTTTTGTCTGCTAATAATGTTATAATATTAGCTTGATCTCTTAGTCCTTGAGATATTGCAAGTACTTGTTCATATTTTAATTTATCAATCATTTCCTAATGCCTCCAAATTCTCTTGTTTTTGTTCTTTCACTGGAGGTTGTGGATTTTTAAATAATTTAACGCTATTTGCCACTACTTGTTTATATTCTTCAATGTTTTCTATATAGCTTAAATTATCTTGACTATTCCATCCTGCCTTCATTTTGGCTAAATAATCAAATATTTTATTTACTGCAGTAACATAATCATTATAATCTTGCATTTTTAACCTCCTTATAACAGAATTATTCTTGAACCATTCTTTAAATCAGTATCTCTGATTGTTTCATTAACATCGTACATTTCTCCAGTATCTTTACTATAAAAGTTACTATCGTCTTTTGGAGAATAGGAATTGTCTGTTAATTCTACTAAAGCTTCTTCAATTAATCGTTTAATTGTTCCAACCTTTTTATTGATTGGAATAAATACATCATATTTTTTTTCAAACAATGGAATTTCTAATTTTACTAATACTTTATTTTTATGCATATTAAATTCTCCTATTCATCTGACATTAATTTAATTAAAGCAGCTTTTCCTTTCTTAATAACATATCCAAATCCAGGTTCTACTTCAGCTCTTAATACTCTAGCATTTGTTGTAACTTTTAATGTAAACTGATTTCCAATACCATTTCCTAACCATATTCCTTCTGATAAATCAATATTTGATTTATACCATGGCTCAAAGTTAATACTCTTAATTACATCAATTGTATCAATAATTAAGAATTTAATATTACCTTTTTCTTTTGAATCATTTAATAATGTAGTAAATTTGCCTTTTTCAATTGCACTTAATTTGTTTAACATGGCATTTATGTTTATTAAGAAACAAATTGTTGTTTTTTCTGGATCATTCTTTTCAAATGCTTCGGTTAGTTTATCAATACTTTCATAGCATGAGTCACTACTATAGTAGACTCCTTCTTGATTTATTTCATTTAATACATTATTGGTATCAAATATAATACATTCTGTATTTTGACAAGTTAAGAAATTATTTACTAATCCTTTAATAAATGGTATTTCTGATGTTACATCTTCTCCTGTAATATTAAACATAAACTTGTTTTTTAAATTGATTGTTGCTATTTCTAATGTTTCTTTTTCTACTCCTACTGGAATTGTTGCTAAGTTTCTTAGATAGCTATTTACAAATTCTTGGTTAACAATCTCAGGTAGGATTGGTATTCTTTGAGCTTTATAACTACAGATGCTATTTAATTTTGTACATATTATTTTGATATAATCTGTCATCTTTTCATCTGCATATGAGTATGCAGTTTGAAATTCAAAAATAGAATCTAGTAGGATTAGACCACGTCCAAATGCTTTTGATGGTTCTTTTTTTCTAACACCAGGAATAACTGACGAATAGTCCATAGGATCATTAAATTGTAATACTACATTCTGCTTAAAGTTTTGTCTTAATCGATATCTTACGGTATTTGGTCCATTTGTACTAAAGATAAACACTACTCCATATTTTAAACAATCACGTGTCATTTGACCAATAACTTCTTCATAATCGTTATATGTTTCTATAAAAGCTTCAACATTATTAATTACAACGACAATTAGTGGAATTTGTTTTCCTCCATGATGTATATCTACAAAAATCTTTTTTCTTTCTTCTATGATACCTTGTAGTAATTTAAATAAATTAGCTACTTTTTCAACATCTGTTGAAAGAATAACTTCTCCTACATGAGGTGCTTGTCTAAACATTGTTAATGTTTCTGCACCAAAGTCTAAAATATAAAAATTA
>CAMYXG010000109.1 GCA_947303225.1 uncultured Caryophanales bacterium
AAGTACTGAACATTTTTTAGATTATATAGAAGATAATACTAGTTATAAAAAATGGTATTGTGGTCATTACCATACAGATAAAACTATAGATAGAATTAGATTTATGTTACATGATATTGAAGAATTTAAAACATTAGAGAAAGATTTTGAAAGAGAAAGAAAGTAATTTGTTATAATATCTATGAAAGGAGGTATTATGAAAAAGAAAGTATTATCATTGTTATTTGTTGTTTCAATTGTTTTGTTATTAACAGCATGTGATAATGAACCAAAAGAAAGCGATAATAAAGTTGGGGGTTGGGAATTAAATACTAGTGTTTCAAATAAAATACCTACAGATAAAGAAAAAATATTTAGTAAAGCAATTGAAAAATACACTGGTATGGAATTAGAGCCAATTGCTTATTTGGGATCTCAAGTAGTATCTGGAACTAATTATATGTATCTATGTAAAGCAACTACAATAACTAGTGAACCTGAAACATCTTTTAAAGTAGTTGTAGTATATGAAAATCTTGATAAAGAAGTTGAACTAAAAGAAGTTGAAGATTTTGATATAGAAGATTATGTAAATAAAGATATTGATATTGCAAATGAAGAATTAACTGGTGGATGGATAGCAACAAGTGAAGCTGGAGATAATTCATTGAATACTGATGAAGATACTATGTTTGATAAAGCAATACAAGATTTATTAGGTGTTGATTATAAACCAGTTGCAATACTTGCAACTCAAGTAGAATCTGGGACAAATTATGCTATTTTATCATTGGACGAAACAGTTACTGAAGAACCAGTAAATACTATTAGTATTATTACTATATATAAAGATTTGGATGATAATGTAAAAGTATTATCAGTTGCTAATATAGATCTTGCAGATTTTAATGATTAAAGAAGGATATACCTTCTTTTTTGTTTGAAAATGAAAGGAACTATTTTGCACTCTTCCCCCTGAGAGGCCGCAAGGTCTCATTTTTTTGTAATAATTTACGAAAAAAAGCAAATATTATAAGCTTTTACATACGAATTACATACGATTTTTTTGTGTGAAAAACGTACGTGTTTTTATGTTAAAACCTTATAAATATTTAGATTTTTGATTTTTGCTCTCTTCAGCAGTTTTGAGTGAAAATTTGTGATATAATTATTATAGGAGTTGATAATAATGGAACAGCAAAAGCCTAAAGAATTGTATAGAGGAATTACGTTAAATTACAATTTACTCAAAACGATAAGGTTCTATGGGGTTGATATTGTCCCTTATTATGAGCCGTTTGTTGATGAATTAGGTAGAAAGACTGATAAAGCCGGAAATGAATATGGAGTATATTTATCTGATAATTATCAAATGTCTTCTGGAATTTATGCGAATACAAATGATGCTGTTGGCATTATGATTGATAAGGATTTTCAGATACGTGTTTCTGGACAACCAATGACATTACGTATTCCAAGCGTTGAAGTGTTGTATAAAATTGATCCAACAAATATAGATGTCCATAGACCATGGATAGCATCATATCTTGAAGGAACTTATCATGGGGATGAATGGGTAGCAGAAAAGGTGCCAGCTAGTGAATATACTGTCACAAGATTAACAATAGGCTCAGATTTATTACATGATAAAGAAAATTTTGATGTTTCTAATATCGCTGAAGCAGAAGCTGGCGTTAAGCAAGCGATTGAAAGAAGAAGACAGCAATTAGAAGCTCTTTACTTAGAATTGAAGAAACTACCTGCTTCAACAAGATATCAGTTTGAAAAAATAGATCTTGAAATTTTTAAAGATATTTTTGGAGATAATGGTATTAAATATTTAGATTACGATAAAACACAATTAAGTTCTGGCAATGATTATATTAAATACTTAATCAGAGATAATTGGATGTCAAATTCTGAAAGTATTGATTTTTCAACATTAAGATACATAGAAACAATAAAACAAAAAATGCCTCGAGGTTTTACTGTTGATGATTTAATTCAGGAATTAAGAACAGAAAAAGATTTAATAACTGCAAGTAAAGAAAACTTTATTCAAAGAAAAAAAGCTAATGGCGAATTAGAAGATACTACTAATTTTGATTTACGTATCGCAAGAGTGTCTCAATTTATTGATAAGATTGTGAAAAAAGTTAGAACATCAAATGATGAAATGCATATGGAAGAAGAATTTGGTAAAACAATGGCTTCTCCAAAAGAAGGATTACATAGGCCAGTGATAAGTGAGTCGGTAAAAAAAACAGTTATATTGCATGATCAAAAACAAAAACTTCATGAAATGAAACAACAGTTATTAGATGAGCAGCAAAAAAGGCAACAAGAAGCAATGAGTAATGAAGAAGAATTAGAAGATGATTTTGGAATGTCTATGTAGCGGAAAGGATAATTATAGTGAAAGAATATAAATTAAAAGAAGAACAAATCAAGAGGTTAGTAAACCACAATGGAAGTTGTATTGCTTCTGATAAGATAACAGTTGATGGAAAGAAGATAGGATACATGTACAGAGAAAATCCTACTAGCGAATTTGATACCGGATGGAGATTTTTTGCTGGTGATGAAGATGAACAATACACAGCCAATCCTGACAATTTTGAAATATATGAATTAAATACAATCTGTAATTATGATCAGGATATAATTCCTTACTTAATGAAGCCAGTTGGAACAAAATTAGAAAGAGACGATAAAGATTTTAAAGAAGTTAACGACTAATTGAGTTTTCATTATGCAATAGACTTTTAAATATTACATACGATTTTACATACGAAAAAACTAGAATTTTAAGTGATTCAGAACGATATAAAGTGACAAAACATTTGAAAATAAAAGGAATTTAAACATAACAGAGGGTAGATAAACTCCAGGGACGGAGAGGCCGCAAGGCCTCATTTTGTTAAAAAGTAGGTGATAAAATGATATATATTACTGGTGATAAACACGGGAGTTTTCGTGATGTTTTTGATTTTTGTGATGAATACGATACTACATTAGATGATGTATTAATTATCTTAGGTGATGCAGGAATTAATTACTTTTTGGATGGTAGAAACTTTTTATTAAAAGAGTTATTACAAAACTTACCAATAACACTTTTTTGTATTCATGGTAATCATGAAGAAAGACCAGAAAATATAACAAGTTACTTGCAAGATGAGTTTCATGGTGGAATGGTTTATTATGAAGAAATGTATCCTAATATTTTATTCGCTGAAGATGGCGAAGTATATGATTTTAATGGCAATAAAACACTGGTAATAGGTGGAGCATATTCTGTTAGTAGAGAACAAATGATAGAAAAAGGATACAACTGGTATCCTTCAGAACAACCAAATCAGGCAACAAAGGAAAAAGTATTAAGGGTATTAAAAGAACATAATAATGAAATAGATGTAATATTATCACATACATGTCCTTTAAAATATACACCATATGAAACATATAAGAGTGGTATAGATCAATCTAAAGTAGATAAAAGTACTGAACATTTTTTAGATTATATAGAAGATAATACTAGTTATAAAAAATGTTATTGTGGTCATTACCATACAGATAAAACTATAGATAGAATAAGATTTATGTTACATGATATTGAAGAGTTTAATGTAATAAAAAAAGATATGGTAAGAGAAAAGAAATAATGAAGGTTAAGAAGCCTTTTTCAAATATGGTATAATGATGATAGTGATGTATAATGGAAGATATGTTTTTAGAAACAATGCTTGAATTACGTAAAGTAATAAGAATAATAAATAAGGAAATAAGTAATAATAAAAAA
>CAMYXG010000110.1 GCA_947303225.1 uncultured Caryophanales bacterium
TACCTGTAACACTACCATCTGTAACAACTAAATTACTCCAATGAATATTCCATGTGTTACTACTTAAACTAGTAGTACCATTAATAGTTAAATTACTCGATAATAATGCATATCCTAAACTGATTCCTAATAATAGTAATACTAATAGAATAATACTTTTTTTCTTTTTACTTCTTCTCATATACTTATATTCCTCTATTCTATATGTTCATTCTAGCATAGAAATAATTATAGTACAAGCAAAAAAAAGTAAGTATAAAACTATAAAATACTTACTTTAAATGAAAAACTAAAGATTAATAATAAACAATTCAATTAAAGAATTTCCATCTACATCACTCGTTTTAATTTGATAATCTATCTCACTTAGTTTTTGCATCAATAATAATAATTCCTCTTCAGAATACAATCTAGTTAACTCTCTTGTCTTTTTAATTCGATAATCTGATTTTTCTTCTAATAATTCAGCAATCTCCTTATCTCGTAAATGACGATTTTCTAACAATTTAACTTGATAAATAATACGAATCTGACTTGCAAGTAAACCAATAATACTAAGAGGTTCAATTTGATAAGAAAGTAAATCATGATACTGCTTTAAAGCTTCTGCCTTATCCTTCATTGCTAAAGAACGAGTAAAAGCAAATGTTAAGTCTTTGGAATCTCCAAGCTTTTTCACTACAATTTCTCTAATATCTTCTTCTGTAATACTTTTTTCATCATTCTTATAATCTTTTAATTTCTTACATTCATTCATAATCTTTGTAAAATCATTTTCACAATACTCTATGAAAAAAGAAATAGTTTTAGGAGTAATTTTATATCCTTTTAGTTCTTCTTGAATCAATTTTTTTAAATCTAAATCAACTTTCCGATATTCACAGAGTTTCTTTAAATTCTTTGCTACTTTTGTAGTATTATTTAATTTTTTTACTTCAATGATTAACAAATAATCAGGATTAGGATTTTTTATATATTGAAATAAATGATCAAATGATTCAGAATAATCATCATATTTAAGAGACTCTATATTTCTAATAACAATGATTTTCTTACTACTAAATAATCCATAGGTATCTAAATCTTCTAAAGCACTATCTAAAGATACTTCTTCCATATCATAAGAATTAATAGATATATCAGTCATTCCAACTTCTTGAATAATATGATTTCTCTCTTCTTCTAAAGAAAGAGAGTCTAAGCTCTCTAATAAATAACTATTCATGAGTTTGAATTACCTCTTTTATATGATGAATAATAGAATCTATTTCACTAGTTGTTTTACCTCCTCCTTGAGCAAAGGTTTTACTACCTCCCCCATTTCCATGAGAACGTAAAGATGCATCTTTTACTACTTCACCAGCATTAACAAAAGAATTACTTTTCGCAATAAAGTTTACACTATCATCATCTTTTTCATTAATAAAGAAAATAAATCCATTTGTCATTTCATTCATAATACTATCAGCAATACTTTTTAATAAATTATTATCTTTCTTTTGAAGTCTCATAATAAGAGTTTCTACTCCATGAATTGATTTAATATGCTCACGATAAATATCCAAATTTTGAAGAGTATCTTTTTCTTTCAATTCATAATACTGTTTCTCTAATACTTTTACTTCGTGATGCACATATTCAAGTTCATTACGATTATAAATAATATCTTTATAAGAAGTTGGTTTATCTTGATTCAAGTCTACATCAAATTCTAATTTCATACCATGTCGACGAGCTTCATCCAATATTTCTCTTGCTTTCATAAGTAGCTTAACTTTTTCATCAATATAAGGCTGAATGACACTAGCCATTGTTTGTTCAATTTTTTCTCCAGTTACACCTTCAATACGATAGATATTACTTCCTTTTGATTCACAAGAATAGATTGCAAAAGAACCAATTTCTTTTGTATTAGAGACATGAGTACCACCACATAATTCAATTGATTTTCCAATCTTAACAACTCGAACAATGTCTCCATATTTTTCACTAAATAAAGCCATAGCTCCGAGTTTTTTAGCTTTATCAATTGGCATTACTTCTGTAGAAACAATTATATTTTGAGAAATCATTTGATTTACAAATTCTTCAACTTCTAATAGTTTATCATCAGTCATTTTACCAGCATAAGTAAAATCAAATCGAACTTTATCTTCATCAACATAACTTCCAGCTTGATGAATAGTAGAAGAGACTACTTGTTGCAATGCATATTGAAGGATATGACAACTAGAATGATCAGCTTCAATACGTTTTCTTCTATCTTTATCAACAACTAATTCGCAATCATCTCCAACCGTTATTTTTCCATCTAACAATCGAACTTTATGAATATGTTGACCATTAGGAGCTTTAAAAACATCAATAACACGAGCTTTAAAGTTTTTACCAATAATCATACCAGTATCACTAACTTGTCCTCCGCTTTCTGCATAAAAACACGTTCTACGAATAGCAATATAAGTATCATGATCAATAGATTGAACCATTTCATCTTTAGAAAATATAGCTAGCACATTACTCTTTAAACGATAAATACCATAGGCAAAATCACTCTTTTCCTTAAAATCAAGCAATACCTTTTTTTGACTAGCCATTGAAGAAATATTTTTAGCACTCTTTTTAGCCAACTCTTTTTGAGCATTCATATATTGATCAAATTCATTTCTATTTACTTTATATCCTAAATCACTCAAGTATTCTTCTGTCAACTCAAAAGGAAAACCATATGTATCATATAATTTAAAAGCTTCCTCTCCACTGATATAACCGTCTGGTGAATGTTCAACTAATTCTTTCAAGCGTCTTTCTCCAGACTCTAATGTTTTTAAAAATAACTTTTCTTCTTCCAACACTCTAGTTTCAACTTCCACTCTTTTATCTAATAGATAAGGATAAGCATCTTTCATAACTTCAACAACATCAGAAACTATTTTATATAAAAATGGACATTCGATACCAATAGCCTTTCCAAAACGTACACTTCTTCTAAGTAATCTTCTTAGTACATAACCTCTTCCAACATTTTCAAAAGAAGCCCCATCTGCTAAAGCAAATACAATAGCTCTAATATGATCTGCAATTATTTTAAATTCTTTTTGACCAACATAGTCATAAGAAGATAATTTTTCTATATGCTTAATAATTGGTAAAAACAAATCCGTTTCAAAATTACTATCTACATTTTGAAAAATACAACACCATCTTTCAAGTCCTGCCCCAGTATCGATATTTTTACTAGGCAACTCTTGATAATCTTTCCGATCCACTCCTTCACGAGAATTAAACTGAGAAAAAACATTATTCCATATTTCAACAAAACGTTCTTGATCCTGATCTTTTTTAAATAATTCTAATGCATCTCCATTAGGATCATATTTCTCTCCTCGATCAAAAAATATTTCAGAATCTGGTCCACATGGACCTTCTCCTATCTCCCAAAAATTACCATCTAAAGGAATAATATGAGTAGAATCCATACCAACTTCTATCCAACGCTTCTTTGCTTGCTCATCATCAGAATAAATCGTAACATATAATAAATCTTTATCAATATCAAAATAATCTGGACTAGTCAATAATTCAAAGGCAAAACCAATAGCTTCATCTTTAAAATAATCTCCTACACTAAAGTTACCCATCATCTCAAAAAAAGTTTGATGACGCTTTGTAATACCAACATTTTCAATATCATTCGTACGAATACATTTTTGAATATTTGTAATTCGT
>CAMYXG010000111.1 GCA_947303225.1 uncultured Caryophanales bacterium
TACGTCTAGTCAAACTCTAATTCCAACCATTATATACAATATTTCTTCTATTATGGAAAAGGACTTTTCTAGTAACAAAGTTTCTTTTACAGATGATTTTATATTGGGATGTTATTATTCTAATTATGCTCCTATGTATTTTTCTTCTTTTTTAGAAAATGAGAAGTATTTTGGAAAGAGAAATCGTAAAGATGGTTATTTGATTGATGATTATTCTTTATCTATATATGGATTGAAGAAATATATGTCATCAAATTTATTTGATATGGATGATCAAAGATTCCTTTTGGATTTAGTGAAAAGACAATGGGACTTATTACATCGAAGTGAGAAAGAAATAAGTTTACTTCTTGTGAAGAGGAAATCAATTGCTCATCACTCTTTGTCTTTAGATGATTATTTAAAAGATGATGGAGATATTTTTGAGGTGGTTGATCGATTATTAAGTTCTAAATTTCATCATGTTCCTTTTTCTAAAGAATTATCATTGAATGATTTTCAGATTATACAGTTGAATCCATATTATGAAAAAAAGGAAGAGATTCCAGTTATCACTCCAGAAGAGGAATTTTATCAGTATAAGGAAAAGGAAGTAAATCAGGAGTTTCTTGATGTATATGGAAATGCGTCTATTTTTCTTTTATTGGGTTCTTTATTGATTACTTGTGGAGTTTTGATTACAATATTTATGATTATGAAAGGAATGTGAATATGAAAGTAGTTTTTATGGGAACACCAGATTTTTCGGTTCCAGTATTGCAAGGATTAATTGATCATTATGAAGTTGTTGGAGTGGTTAGTCAGCCAGATAAACGAGTTGGACGACATCAAGAATTTGTTTCTACTCCGACTAAAAGATTAGCTGAGGAACATTCTATTCCTGTTTTTCAGCCAATTAAAATTCGAAATGATTATCAAAAAATATTGGATTTACATCCAGATATTATCGTTACTTGTGCTTATGGACAAATCATTCCTAAAGAAATATTGGATTATCCTAAATATGGTTGTATCAATGTACATGCTTCATTACTTCCTAAATTAAGAGGAGGGGCTCCTATTCATAAGGCAATTATTGATGGATATGATACAACAGGAATTACTATTATGTATATGGATGTTGGAATGGATGATGGAGATATTATTCGACAGAAGGAAATTTCTATTGAGGAGTCGGATAATTTAGAATCTTTACATGATAAATTAAGTATTTTAGGGAGAGATTTGTTATTAGATACTTTGCCAAGTATTATTGATGGTACAAATTCTAGGATTAAGCAAAATGCTGAAGAAGTGACTTTTGCTTATAATATTAAGCGTGAAGAAGAACATATTTCATTTGAAAAGAGTAGTCGAGAAGTTTTTAATTTAATACGAGGTCTTTCTCCTATTCCTGGAGCAAATGCTATTCTTTTTGAAAAAGAAATGAAAATATATGAGAGTGTTCTTTTAGAGAAAGAGTATTCTGGTGTTGCTTGTGGTACAATTGTAGATGTAGTTAAGAAAGGAATTGTTGTTACTACAAATAATGGTTCTCTTCTATTAACAAAGATAAAGCCATTTGGCAAAAAAACAATGGATGCTTTTAGTTATGCTAATGGTATTGGAAAAGAAAAATTGTTAGGTCAGGTGTTTGAATAATGAAGAATTTTTTTCAATTGATAAAGGTTTTATGGAGTAGTTCTCGAGGAAGAGCTTTTCTCTTTTTTGGGTTTTATTTTGTTTTTTTCTTTTTTTTAATTCTTATTATTCGAGGAGGTCATCATCCTGTTGATACAGATCAAACTTATGAAAGGGGAAAGAAGTATTCTTTTTCTTTTCAAGAATTATTTGATAAGAATTATTCTTTTTCTTATTCTGAGGTATTAGATGGAAATAGTATGCTTTATGAAGGAAAGAAAAATCAAAAACAATCTCTTTTTCATTATATGGAAAATCAGTATTATTATGATGGAGAAAATTATTATTTAAAAGAAGAAAAGTGGCAGAAGAGTGATAATCCATTTTTGCTTCCTGATTTTTTTAATGAAGAGATGATTTCATCATTAGTAGATGCTAGTAGTTATGAGTCTACTACTAGTTATG
The DNA here is from genome assembly GCA_947303225.1 of uncultured Caryophanales bacterium. GTDB lineage: Bacteria > Bacillota_I > Bacilli_A > RF39 > UBA660 > UBA3789. Next base: position 2,086 of record CAMYXG010000111.1, read on the forward strand.
AGAGTGGAAGAGAAGTATATCATTTTTATCTTTCTAGTAATACGATTAATCAGATTGTTTATGGTATTCATACTGATATTATGGAAGAGCCAAATAAGGTGGTTGTTAGTGTTAATGAGAATCATCAAATAGATAGTATTTCTTTTTACTTAAATTCCTATTGTATTGCTAGTAAGATGTGTCAAAAATCTTTAGATATTAAGTTATCTTTTTCTGATTATGGAAAGATTGATAAAATTGAAAGTCCAATTGCTAGGCAAAAAAGTTAGTATTGAAACATTGGTGCATATGATTGTATGCTTTATTTTTGATAGACGTTGTTTTTATCTATCTTTTTCTTTGTGATATAATAGTATTGTGTGGGTGTGATAGTATGAAAAGTATATATGGATTAACCTTGGAAGATATGGAAAACTATTTTGTAGAACATGGTTCAAAGAAATTTCATGCTGGGCAATTATTTTCTTGGTTATATGAGAAGAGAATTAAAAGCTATGATGAAATTACAAATATTAAAAAAGAAGTTTTGTCTTCATTGGAGAAAGATTATTCTATAAAGTCATTACAGATTGTTGATGTTCAAGAAGATGTGGATGTTTGTAAGTATTTGTTTGAATTATATGATGGAGAGCATATTGAAGCTGTTTTAATGAGGCATGATTATGGAAATAGTGTTTGTATTTCTTCTCAAGTTGGTTGTAATATGGGATGTAAATTTTGTGAGTCAGGAAGAAGACGAAAGGTACGTAACTTAGAGACTTACGAAATGGTTTTACAATTATTAATGATTGAAGAGACTCTTGGAGAACGAATTAGTCATGTTGTTGTGATGGGGATTGGAGAACCTTTTGATAATTATGATAATCTATTGAATTTTTTCTCTATTATTAATCACCCTAAGGGATTAGCAATAGGAGCAAGACATATCACTGTTTCTACGTGTGGATTAGTACCTAAAATATTAGAATTTAGTGAATTTCCGTTACAAATAAATCTTGCAATTAGTTTGCATGCTCCTAATAATAAATTAAGAGATAAAATTATGCCAATTAATAAGGCATATCCTTTGGAAGAATTAATTAAAGCTATAAAACATTATTTAAAAAAGACTAATAGAAGAATTACTTTTGAATATATATTATTAAAAGATGTTAATGATAGTCCAGAATGTGCTTTAGAACTTGTACAATTGGTAAAGGGAATTAATTGTTATATTAATTTAATTCCATATAATGAAACGAATAATATTGATTTTAAAAGAACAAATACTATTCAAATTATGCGTTTTTATGATATACTTAAAAAAAATAATATCAATGTTACAATCAGAAAAGAGTTTGGTAGTAAGATAAGTGCTGCTTGTGGACAACTTAGAAGTAAGAAGGAGGATTTATGAAATCATT
>CAMYXG010000112.1 GCA_947303225.1 uncultured Caryophanales bacterium
GAAACAATATCTTCAACAGGTGCTTCTGCAACATCAGTTTGAACTTCTCCTACAGCATCTATATTAATTGGAGAAACATCATCATTAGAAACAATATCTTCAACAGGTGCTTCTGCAACATCAGTTTGAACTTCTCCTACAGTATCTACATTAATTGGAGAAACGTCATCATTAGAAACAATATCCCCAACAGGTGTCTCAACAACACCAGTTTGAACTTCTCCTACAGTATCTCTATCAATTGTAGAAACATCATCATTAGAAACAATATCTTCAACAGGTGTTTCTGTAATATCATTCTGTTCCTCATCTACAGTATCTCTATCAATTGAAGACACATCATCATTAGAAACAACCTCTTCAACAGGCATTTCAGCAACATCAGTTTGTACCTCTTCAGCATTATCATTTTCATAACCAGCAAAACGAGGATCATTCTCCCCCAAAGTTGACGTCTCTTCCTCTATGTTTTCGTTCAATTCTCCTTCAGAAGAATCTTGCTCAGTTATCTCCTCTTGTGTAGCATTATTTACACTATTATCAAAATCATTGATTTCCACCAGACCTTCAGGCAATCCATCCTCCGTCTGAATAGAATCAGCATTCTGAGTCGAAGCAACAAAATCATCATGCATCTCTCCATAAGAATGTGAATCAAAATAGTCATTTTGAGAATTATCTACTCTCTCTTCAAACTCTTCCTGTTGTTTAGAAGCATTAGATATTAACTCAGAAATCATTTGATTATTTAAATTTTCTAATTCTCGAGAATAAGAATCTAATTTTTTTAAAGTTTCTGACAACTCACTAGCCATTTCAACAACTCGTTTTAAGCAAAGACTTTCTTGAGTACAAAGATCTTGTAAATCATTTTTTCGTTCTAAATTACTTTCCGAATTTACTCTTTCCTCAACTGCACTAATTTTTTCCTCTTCACTTACTACTATATCAAATAAAGTGGCCTTTAAGTCACGTACTACATATTCATATTTTTTATTATTAAAAATATATTCCGTAAACACAAAATCACCACCTATCATGCATTAGCAATTTTCTTTAATAATGACTGAACCTCATTCCATTCATTATCATCTGTAATTTCACTCAATTGAAGAATAGATCCATTTGCAACAATTCTAGAAATATAGATTACTTCATCTTCCTCTTCACCTGTTTTTTCACCTTTAGAATAAACCAAATAAGAACCTGTATGGTCTTCACGAATTAGATAAGTAACAAGTTCTACTTCATCTGTAGTACCATCAGGGTTTTGTATAATAACCATTTTTTTATCTTCCATATAGTAAAACTCCTTCTACTCTAAAATACATTATACAAAATTTTTGAAAAGAAGTAAACTACTTAAATTGAAACATTAGCCATTCTGGCTTAATTAATAATAATACCCCAACCAATAACATAATAATACCTCCTAACAAATGAGAATACTTATTATATTTTGTAGAAATACCTGTAATTTTCATTGTAAAAACAGCAATAAAAAATACAACTAAGTCATCAAATAAAAAGAATATAATATATAGTAACGTATAGAAAAATTTCATAATAGAACTAGTATGATTTAATACCAACAATTCTGTAAAAACAAGTGGTAATCCAGCAGAACAAGCAAGTTCTACCATATTAACAGAAATAGCTAAAACAATCACACCAAATAAAGCGAATAATAATCTCTTCTCATGTGTAAACTTTCTAATTTTATGAAAGATGGTTTTTCTTTTTTTATCATCCACAACTTCACATCCACTACTATTCCTACTACGAATATAGCTTCTTAAATTGACAAATCCACCAATAAGGGCTACAACAGCAATTAAATTACGAACCCAAATAATAGTAGTAATCTTAACAGCAATTTGAATCCATGAAAGCATAATAAGTAAATAAACAAAAGCAGAAGTAAATAAAAAAGTCAAACCAATCAAGAGCATTCTCTTCTTATCTTTCATTCCAATTAAAACACTAATTAAGAATAATAATATCCACATAGCACATGGATTAAATCCATCAATTAATCCTATAATAACAGCAGCACTCATTAAAGATATATTTTTCAAATTAACATTTCCTACTACTGGCATTTCAACAGATAAAGATTCATCTGATTTTTCTTCTTCTTTTTGAAAAGCTTCAGAATGAAGATCTTCTTTTACAAAAGTACCATCCTGTATTTTAGCAATTTGATCCGTATACTCATGTTCTAAATAGTAATCAATTGCATTCCTAATCTTGATATCACTACCACTACCAAAACCCATAATATTAGTATCTCCAACAATAGTAGTTGGTACTCCTGAACGAGTAATAGAAAATGCTTCTTCTACTTTACTTAATAATTCTGCATTCTCATCATTATACCAAACTTCATATTTTTTTATGGTTAATGTTGGATATTCCTCTTGAATAGAATCTAAAAACTCTAACTCTGCAGCACAATGAGGACATCCATCCCCATGAAATAAATATAATGTAATTTCTTTTTCTTCTTTTCCCTGTACCCATAGTGGTACGAAAAAAAGAAAGAAAAGAAATAGACCAATAATCCATCTTTTCATTCTATAACACCTCTTTTAACTTCTCTTCCATTTCCTGATAAGAATGTTCTCCAATCATTCGAAATAATTCTTGGTTTCCATTATAAAAGATAAAAACTGGTAAAATATCTCCTGGAGAATACTGTAGTACTTCTTCTTCATCCATATCATAATCAAGTTCGATTGCCTCAAAATCATAATTCTTTTGCAATTGATTCCAAACTTTATTCATAACGAGACATCCACCACACCATATCGCACCAATTTTAACGATTTTCATACATCTCTCCTAAAATCTAAATCCTTAATTTTTTTCTGAAAAACACTTACAAAAGTATCAAGCTCTTCTTTTGTCGTTAAATAAGATAAACTGATTCTTAAACTGCTAGTAGAACGTTCCTTATCATGAGTAATTGCATAAACTGCCTTTGAATAATCTCCTGTAGAGCAAGCCGTTTGAGTAGAAATAAAGATTTCTTCTTCCTCCAATGCATGTAACATAACTTCACTTTTTATGTGACTTAAACTAATATTTACCATATGAGGAAGACAATATGAATTACTATTGATAAATACTGGTAAATCTTCTAACTTAGATAACACATATTCTTTCATTTCAACAACATGTTGAAACTTATGGTCAAAATCTTCATAGGCTAAACGTAAAGCTTTTGCAAAAGATGCAATCAAAGGAGTTGCAGGTGTCCCACTACGGAAAATAGTTGTAGATTTTCCACCATGAATTAGTGGTTCAATCATAAGTTTATCTCTTTTAATTAAAGCTCCTATTCCTTTCATACCATAGAACTTTTGACAAGAAATACTAGCTAAATCCATTAATGAAAAATCAATTTTATCTTTTCCAATACTTTGAGTAACATCACTATGAAAAATC
>CAMYXG010000113.1 GCA_947303225.1 uncultured Caryophanales bacterium
CTGCGTGAGTAGTTGCAGGTACTTCGGAAAGACCAATTTTGGTTCTTAATGCTTTAGCTGCATCATTGATTGGTACACCATGACCTGTGTTAATTACAAATACACCAGTCATTTTGTGTGGTTTTGCCATGTATCCAGCGTGAGCAGCAACATTACGTGCTTTTTTAATAATTTCCACAATTTTTACACTTCTAGGACATCTTTCTTGGCAAGTGTAACAGGTAGTACACATCCATAATGCGTCGTCAGTGATTACTTCTTCTTTTAATCCAAGTAAACATTTTCTGACAATTTGTCTTACTTTATAAGGAGTTCTTCTTCCTGAAGGACATCCTCCACCACAGGTACCACATTGGAAACAATGTTTAACAGTTTCAATTCCAGCATCAATGAACTCAGCAGTAAATTCTGGGTCACGATTTGCGTCTGTTAATAATTCTTTATCAGTCAATAAAGTCATATTATCTCTCTCTTTATTTTCTTTTTCTTTTTTATCTTCATCAACTTTCTCAGTTGATTCGACTTCATCATCAGTGTTAACATCTTCCTCATCTGAAGAAGTATTTTCTTCAACATCTAAAGATTCTTCCGCAAGATCCTCTTCTGCTTCTTTAGGAATTTCTTCATTATTGGAAGGTTCATCTTCTTCTATTATAGGAAGAGTTTCTTCAACACTTTCTTCCTCAATTGAGCGTACTTCTTTTTTGAACTTTAATTCTATAGTAGCTGTGCTACTTTTTTCTTTTTTAAGAACATCAGAAATTGGTACTGATGTTTTTGTGCCAGAAACTACAGTATCATCAAAATCAGAAGATTCGCTGTTGACATCTTTAGAAATTTCTTCTTGGACATCTTTTTCTTCAAAATCCTTTTCTTCTTTGAATAAGGATTTAAGACGATTTATAATAGACATTGAAAACACACCTCGGATTTTCATAGGAATATTTCCTCTAATCCTTAATTATAATTTATCTGAAAATCATATATAAAGCTTACTAAATTTTTTAAAAGTGTAATCAAAAAGATTACACCAAATCACTTTTTTAGGAAAACCTAAAATTTTAAAAATTAATAAATAATAATATACAAAAAAGATAATCAAATAAAAAAGGAAGAATTAAATGATAAATAAATTCGAAATTAAATCCCATGACGGACCTGGAAGAATAGGAAAATTAAATGGTGAAAAAACCCCAAAATTATTTTATAAAACAGATTTGAAAATAGCACCATCCGAAGGTTCCGCATACAACATTGAAAAAGAAATTGCAAGATTTAACATAGAAGAAACATTAAAACTCGCCGAAGAAAATGTGGAAAAATGTGATGCTGCAGTAATACAGGGATCAAAATACATTGATTTAAGAATCAAATGCCTAAAACAACTTGAAGAAGTAGGATACAATATATTTATTATTGCAAATGGAGATGAACTACTAACAAATCCAAGAGAATTAGTAGACATTACTGTTAATTTAAGGATGAATGCACATCCCTCAAGTATGTTAATATTTACATTTGCAGAAAGTTCATTCATGCCAATACTAACCTATATGGGAATTGATGGATTTTTAACAGATGCAAGTAACTATTATAGCTATTTAAATGTATTACAAACACCAACAAAAGCATATGATTTAAACATATATAAAATCTATGATGAAATAACACAAAAAGAATTGGAAGAAAAAAACATTGAATGTCTAGATTTTGTTATACGCGAAATCCAAACACATATGGAAAATCATTCCCTAAGAAATCTTATAGAAGAGCGTTCAACCACATCTCCCCAAAATATAGCTACATTAAAATTATTAGATAAAAAATATATGGATTTTATTTTAGAACATAACCAGTTATTCTAATTTGAATGATGAAATTAAATCATCATATTCTTTTATTACACCAGATGAATAATCAACGGTTCTTAACTCAAAAATATAGATATTTCCATTTTCAATGAATACATAAGTATGAATATCAAATGTAATTTCAGGAGTTTTAATATTTCCATGAAGTTTAATAGCATCCATTGATGCGATACTGGTAAAATCAGAATTTAAAATTATTCCACCATCATCAACTATGCATTTTTCCATAAATTCCTTATACTCCTCCAAATTGGTATGTGTTGGAAAAGTTACTAAATTTAAAAGATTATTTTCACCTTTGGATAATGTTGCAATACAATCTGGATTATTGCTTGTATTTGCCTTTTCAACTTCCCATGAATCCAAATATTCGAAACTTAAATTGCCTGATTGAAATAATCTAGTTTCCATTTATTCCTCTCCACCATCATTTTCTTTAGAAGAATCAATATCAATAGTTTCCGGAGCTTCATCATTATCTTTAGAAGAATCAATATCAATAGTTTCCGGAGCTTCTTCTAAGGTATCAATATATTTGGAAAATGGTTCTGGAAGTTTAGGCATTACTTCTTTTAATATTTCACCAGCATCCAATTCTAATGCCTGACCTGAAAATAACTGTTCAACATCAAAATCAAATTCGAATGGTTTGAGTAAATCATCAGTAGGTACTCTTAGATTGATCTTATGTTTGTTAAATATCATTTTAATAGTACTTGTGTTTTTAATTTGCTCATTCATATCATCGATAGTACTATTTATATCATATGCTATAGCTTTATTCTTTTCATTTACATCATGTTTAGCCTTAGAAATAGATTTTTCTAAACTTTTAACTAATTGGGCATTTCTTCTATTAATATTATCCCTAGCCTCATCTATCACTACATTAATAGCATTTAAAATTGATTTATTTAACTCAACATTATAAGCAAGAATCATCTTATTTTTATAATCCAATTCTTTAAAAATAGCAACCCTCTCTTCATCAACGCTGACAAGTTTTTTATTTAATTCATAAATTTCATCTTTAGCTTTGATTAATTCTTCTTTATCAGATAACTGATCTTTTAAAGAACCAACATCATCAAAAAATGAACCTTTAAGTGCATCCAATTGTTGTTGTAATTCAGCAATCTCAGCATCTTTTTGCGCTAAAATCTCTTCATCCACACTAGATGCATTTGCCATTAATTTTTCATATTCGTCTTTAGGAATAACTTTAACTAAATCATTATCTTCAAAAGGGTCTTCCTTTTTAAGACTAACTTGTTTTTGTTTAGATTCTTTTTCAATGGAGTTACCATCTTTATCCTTACTGGTGTATTTTTTGGTATACACACGAACAGTTCTGAATTCCTCATCATCCATTTCCAAACACCTACTTAATTATATCTAGATTCTTTATAATTTAAATAGTTTATCTAAAA
>CAMYXG010000114.1 GCA_947303225.1 uncultured Caryophanales bacterium
AAACATTCTTTGGCTTAGTTCCTCTCTTCTTTGCAGAATAATGATATCCCAAAACATAAGTAGTTGGATAAGAAAGTGAAACTTTATGATAAGAATTCAAAGTATTTCTAAGAATAGAAATTCCATCATAAAAAATGTTCTTTTCAGAATCAGTAAGTGAATAAAAATTACTAGATTCTAATAAATGAATACCATATACTTTTTGAAATACTTCTTTATAATCATCAGAGAAAGACTCAAAAACATTTAAAACATCACGTGGATCATATTCGCCAAATCTTTCATAAAAGAACAAAGAGTCTTCACCTATATGATCAGGATAAATAGTAACAGTAAGTATTTCTGTATCATGAATAATATTTTTTAAGGAACGAATCGCACAAAAAACTTGATTTTTCTTTTCCTCCTCAACTAAATATTGAGAATTATAACTTCCCATTAAATCATCACCATAAGCTTTTTTAAGAACTTGACGATATTTTGTTTTTAAGTGAGAAAATGCATAAAATACTAGTGCTATATCATCAACCATCAACCGATCTAATAATTGCTGGTTCTTTTTCATTTTTTCATTCACCACACTACCCCCTTTTTTTTGCGATTATATTATACTACAAAACCGAAAAAATATCAACAAAAAAATCCCTAAGATGGGATTATAGAAGAATGATTCTGAATTGGAATCATTCGAACAATATTATATAAACCATAATAGCAACGACTAAAATTCTCTTTAACGTGACTAAATAAAATCAAAAACATGTTCTCATTCGTTTGATAATCATCAAATACTTCATGATACAAATAATCAAGTTCATCATATAAACCTAATTCATATACTTTCTCTAATTCTATTAATAAATACTTTTGCATATTCTTTTCTTTTCTTGTTAAAAAAGATAATTCATATTCTTTTTTGATAATTTCAAAAGAAAAAGCAATTAGTATAAATTGATTAATTTCTTCCATAATAGCACTTTCTTCATCATATAATAAACTACTTCGTTTGATTAAAACACCATCAGAAGAAAATTGAAGAGCAATGACTCTAAAAGAATCAGTAACAAGACATGCATAAGGAACTACACCAAAATCAGTATGGGTATGATTCTCAATTTCTAATAAAATAGTTTTAGATAATTTAATAGTATTATGAATAAGATCAAACATCTCTTTTGAACTTACCTGATAAATAGGAATTTTTTCAACCAACAATACAGAATCTTTCTTATCCCATTCAAAGGAATCTATAAATTCTCCTACTTCTGAAAAATTACATAGTATATCATAAACATAATTCATTTTATTCTCTCCTCCGTAATAATGATAAAAATAACAAAAAACCAATAAAAAAAAGAATACATTCAAATCTTTTTAGAATAAACTCTAAATATTCAAGGATAGTATATCCAAAAGAAAACAAATTTATGTATAAAAGAATAAAAGTTAAACCATACACCATAAAAACATAACTAATCAAAAATAAAATGATTCGTATCATAATAAAAGTTATGTTGAAAAAAGAAAAAAAGAACTATGACAGTTCTTTTACTTCAGTATCATTCTCTAAAGCAACAACATCTACTTTATTGATATTTTCAAATTTTTTTGTAATTTTCTCAGTAGTAATAGAAACACTTTCTACATCTTTATTAACCGTTTGAATACTTCGAGCTAATTTATTCCATCTTTCACGATATCTAGCGAACTCAAGTCCCAACTTATTTAGTTCATCATGAATAATGGATGTATATTGATCTCGCTCCATATTCTTAATAATCATTTCAATTACTGTCAAAGTAGAAATAAGAGTAGTAGGACTAGTAATCCAAACTCTTTTTTTATAAGCATAATCAATTAAATCAGGATGATAAGCATTTACTTCAGCAAAAATAGCTTCTGCAGGTAAGAATAAAATAGCTTGATCCGTAGTTTCTCCAGGAATAATATATTTACTACTAATAGCATCAATATGTTTTTTCATATCTTGTTTAAACATCTTTTCATAATTTAATCGTGCTTCAGAAGAATTATTTTTATCAACCATCATTTGATAATGCTCTAATGGAAACTTAGAATCAATACAAATAGTCCCCAATGGTTCAGGAGCAAATAAAACAGAATCAGCAATTACTCCCGTAGACAAAGTATATTGAAGTCGAAAAATAGAATCATTTTTTTCTCCAAAAACACTTGTTAAAATATGTTTCAAATTCACTTCTCCAAAAATACCTCTTGTCTTTTTATCTGTCAAAATACTCTGAAGACTAACAATATCTGTAGATAAGTTTTCTATCTTTTTCTGTGCTTCATCAATCTTTGATAGACGTTCAATTACATTCATAAACGTTTTATTAGTTTTCTCAAAATTTTGATCCAATCGCTCATTCACTTTTTCATTAATCATCATGAGTCTTTTTTCTACTTGTTCATTTAATTTAGTAAAATCTTCATTCATATTACGACTTAAATCGGTTTTAAAGTCACCCATCTCTTTCATCATACTAACTTCTAACTTTCCCAAACGCTCGGTAATATTTGATTCATTAATATTCTTTAACAATGAAATAGTTGTTAAAATAATTAAAATTACAAGTAAAACAATTATAATAATATCCATAAAATCACCCTCTATTCTATATTCATATATTTACTGATTCCTTTAGAAATAAGATAAGCAATAATCAAAGTAAAACCAATATATATAAGAGACCGAATATCAGTCAAACTATGAAAAAGACTTATTCCAATATAGCCCCAAAAGACAATCGTAAACATTTTCCCAATCAATAAAGATAATAAAAACTTTTCTATAGAAACCTTTGAAACCCCAGACAAAATATTAATAGCAAAAGAAGGAGTAAAAGGTAAAGTAAGTATTAAAACTAAATGAGTAAAGGAAATCTTTTGAAAGATATGTATTTTTTGAACAATTTTCTGAAAAAATGACCAATATTGCACTTTATCTCCCAAATGATAAAAAATAACATAACAAAGTATACTTCCAATACAGGTTCCCATCCAAGAAATAATACTTCCAATAAAAAATCCAAAAGCTTCAACATTAAAAGCAACAAAAATACTGAGAGGAAGCATTGGAATAAAGCACTCTAAAAAAACTAGAAAAACACCAAAAAAAATACCACCATGAGTCAATAATTCTGTACAGTAATCAATAATAGATTGAAGTCTTTCCAAAGCCACCACCTTCATAAATATTATAATATAATTCTACTTTAATAACAAGTAATTATGATATCCACCTAATATATTGACAACTTTAAACCCTTTATT
>CAMYXG010000115.1 GCA_947303225.1 uncultured Caryophanales bacterium
TAATTCAATAATCTAGGTACACGAAATTGAAAAGTAATATCACTTTCTTCTGCCATTTCCTTTGTATCAAAAACAAACTTATTTTGATTCGTATCATAAAATAAAGGCCGATTTTCATGAATATCTAATTGAAAAAGAAAACCAAATTTTTTATGAAGTTTTGCTTCATAAATATAAGAAGATTTTGCTAAGTTCATCTCTACAGTCTTACTTTTTGTTAAGAAAAAAGAAGGATAATTCTTAATACCGGCCAAATCCAAAATATAGTCATCATTCAAATAACTAGTATTTCGAATTACAATATTTTTAACCGGAATTTTCAAAGAAAAATAGACACAAAAAAACAATCCTATTATAACGAATAGAACAATCAAAAGATTCATCACTTTAATTTTTCTTTTTTTAATTACTTTTTTTGCCATATTCCATTTTCCTTATAAAAGTATTATATAAAAAAATGGTTGAAAAATAAAGAAAAAGAATAGTGAAACTATTCTAGTTTACAATGATACTTTATTTCCAATTAACAAATTCTTGCTCTACTTTCATAGAAATTCCATATTGATGATACACTTCATCATGTGCCAAATCAATTAATTGTTTAATGTCACTTGCAGTAGCATGATCATAGTTAACAACAAAATTAGCATGTTTTTCACTAATCATTGCACCACCAATTTTCTTTCCTTTAAGTCCAACATCTTCAATTAACTTACCGGCAAAATTTCCTTCAGGGTTTCGGAATACACTACCTGCTGAAGGATACTCTAACGGCTGAGAATCCATCCTTCTTTGTCTTCTTTCTCTCATAACCTCTTCTATTGCATCACGACGACCTTTATGAAGTTGAAGAATAACCTCTAAACAAATATAATCTGGATGCTTCTGTAAAAAAGAAGTACGATAATGAAAATTCATTTCTTTGTTTTCTAAATAGATTATTTTCAAATCTGGTGTAAGAACCTTCACTCTTTCAACAACATAGCCCATATCAGATTTATAAGCACCAGCATTCATGAAAACAGAACCACCTACACTTCCTGGAATACCAGATGCAAATTCAAGTCCTGTATATCCCTTTTTAGCAGCCATCATACACAATTTAATCAAAGAATATCCTGCTCCCACACGCACCTTATTTCTTCCAAAAAACTCAATAGAATCTAACTCACTTAATTGAATTAAAATTCCATCATAAAAATCATCACTAAATAACAAATTAGATCCATTTCCAATTACTTTATAAAGTATATTTTCCCTTTGTAAAAATCGAACCAACTTAACTAAACAAGCAACATTTCTAGGAAATACAAGTCCCAAAGCATTTCCTCCTACTCGATAAGTAGTATGTTGAGACATAGAAACAGATTCTTCTACTTTTCCAATATTCAACTCTTTAATTTTTTGAATGATACTTTCCATACAATCACCTAATTATTTTTTTTACTTCTTGATAGATTCTAGTAGAAGAGTCCCTAATACCCAACTTCTTACTATTTTTAACCATTTCATCATATTCCTCTTTATGATCAAAAATATAATCAATTTCCTGAATAATAGAATCTTTTGAAAACTCATTTTCTGTAACAATTCTACAAGCACCTGCTTCTTCTAATTCTTTAGCATTTTTATATTGATGATTATTCGTAACATATGGAGAAGGTACTAATATAGCAGGTAATCCAATTGCAGTAATTTCTGCTATTGTACTTGCTCCTGCACGAGATACAATCAAATCACTATCTTTCATATATTGAATCAAATCATCCATAAAAGGGACAATCTTAATATTAGAAGATATATCTAAATCTTTATAATCATCATAATACTTTTTACCAGTAATAATTAATACTTGATAATTCTTATGATTAAAACCAGGAATTAATTCTTTAATCTTCTGAGTCATTGTAGTACTTCCAAGTGATCCCATCACTACAACAACAAGCTTTTTATTTTGATCAAATCCAAGTAAACTTTTCCTTTTTTTCTCTACTTTTAATATTTCTTCACTTCGAGGATTACCAGTATAAACAACTTTCTTCTTAGGAAACATTTTCATACTATTTGGAAGTGATACACATATTTTATCTGCAAAACGACTAATAAATTTATTAGAAAGACCAGGAATAGAATTTTGTTCATGAATTAATACAGGAATCTTCTCTTTATGAGCCGCATACAAAACAGGTGCAGTAATATATCCACCAGCCCCTATCACAATATCTGGTTTAAAATCTCGAATCAATTGACGAGCATGCTTTATCGCAGAAGAAAACATTTTTACAACACTAAAATTAGACAATAAATGTTTTCGATTTAATCCCTTCATAGGAATCCCTTCAAAAGGAATACCCATACTAGGAATCAAATCCTTCTCCATTCGATCGTCTGTCCCTATATATAAAAATTCACTATGCTTATCTTCTTCTTTTATTTTATTAATAATTGCTAAAGCAGGATAAATATGACCACCAGTACCACCAGCTACAATAATTACTTTCATCCAATCACTCCATTTAACAAAATTATACCATATTTTCAAAAGAAACACAGAAAATCATAAGAAATATCAAGTACTTTACAGTATATTTTATTTAAAAAAAAAGATACTAGAACCAATCTAGTATCAAAAATCAGCCAATTCGGAAAGCTGGAGAGACACCACCATTACTTGATGCAATAGTATTACTACTAATACCATCACTAAGAACATCCATAAAACCATAGTCATAATTGAGACGAGTCGAACGTAACCACCACCAAGTACTTGAATCATTATATTGTTTAGTAGCTTCTGAAGGACTCAACGTTGTAACATTCAACTTAGCATAATAATCTAATTGCCTAGTTTTTAAATAGGATGTATCATAATAATCTATCAAAAAATATGTATCTTCTTCTAAACTTTCCCATACTTCATGAGATGACAATAAATATAACTTATCAATTGAAGTAAAATTATTTTCACCAGCAGTACTACCATGCCCTGACACTACGTTTGTATTTATAATTGAACTTCTTAATACTTCTGGTAATGCATTATAAATATCACTATTGACATAAGTTCTCATTTCACTTGCTGGCCATCCTCCTACATTAGTAAAGCTTGAATTCATTTCATGGAATGCAATGATGTCTGCAAATTCTATAACAAAGCCACAGGCAGTCTGAGAAAAGCCTTCCATAGAGCACTCTATTGGAGTCGTATTATTAGAAACACGTATAGTATGAGTTCCAAACTCTCCCATATCAATAATCTTTGTAT
>CAMYXG010000116.1 GCA_947303225.1 uncultured Caryophanales bacterium
ATCAATATAGGAGTTTGTATAATTGCTATATTAACAGCTTTCTTAGTATTTTATAAGGGACTTAGAAGATACTCATCAAGCAACTTAATGAGCGCTAGAATATAAAAAAGACACATTATTGTGCCTTTTTTTTAGTTAGATTAGTTTTTATTTCACTACTTGCTATCATCATATTATTTAGAAAACTTTTAATTTCATCATCACTTAGATTATCAAAATTACTACTAGATAGAAAAGCATTATATTCATCTAAATCGATTTGTCTAAGAATATTTCTTAATTGTTCTTTACCAAAGATACTTTCCATACGAGTAGAATGTTTTTTGTTATTATATTCATCTAACAATTTATTCCATTCTTGTTTAGTTAATCTTGGCCTTAACACTGCCTCAAATTCATTTATATCATCATAATATTGAAGTAATCTACCAGATTCATATAGTTGTATAATCTTTTCTTCAGTAGTCATAGGTAATCTTTTTTCTTTTTCTTTAACTTCTATTACTACTTCTTTAACTGGTTGTGGAGTAGGTTCTATTAAACTTTCTTTTCTTTTTGTTTCTTTTCTTTTTTGAATACTACGTTCAAATCTCTCTTTAGATTTTCTAGCTAATTCAGCATTTCTTATTCCTTCAGCTTTCATTAATATTTCTTTTGGAACTATAGAATTAACAAATTCATCTAAATCAGCTTGTGGATTTATTTCTTTATAACTTTGAACAATAGATCTAATATATCTATTTAATTCATCAATAGTTTCTACTTTAGGAGTTATAGAATCATCAAAATAATCTAAGAATCTAACATTAACATTTTCTTTTTTAGAATTTTTTATAAAAGGTTTTATAAACTCCTCAACAAACATATTCTTGTTACCTTGACATGTATTATAGAAGTGAACTAGGGTACATAAGAAGTGATAATAAGTACTATCAGAAGATAGTGGAGTAGTACCATTATATGCATCTCTAATTATCGCCGGCATATTACTAGGCCCTAATAATTTACTTATACTATTTTTAGTTTTATTCTTTCTTCTAGATTCTCTATTAGGTGCGAATAAACTAGATTCATCTTTAGAACTTTCTTCAAGGTCATCTAAAAACATAAAGAATTGCTTCTTCATTGCTTTTACTATTATTTTTTTAAATGCGTTATTTAAAAAGCTCATAGAATCACCTTGGTTTACTATTATAACATAACAATAAAAAAAGACCAATAATTAATTATTTGGTCTTAATGTATTTCTTTTTTCATCTTCTTCACTGTTTTTCATGAAGGCATCAATAATTAGTTTACTATTAGTAATTAACTCAATTGCTTTTGCTCTAGTATCATCCGTAAAGTCATTAGAGAATATTTTGCATATTTCAGTTAATCTATCTTTATTACTTGCTGCATATTTTCTAACACTTTGATAGAAAACTTGCTCATCTTCAATAATAACATTTGATAAACCAATTACAACTATAGCACTTTGCATTGTTGTATTAAAGTATTTATTTAATACTTCTTGATTTTTTTCTGTAACAGGTATAGTTGCCATAGCCATTTTAGCTTTATGATGCCCATATCTATAAAACTTAAGTTTATCTATTGTTAGAGGAGCTTTACCTTTTTCCCACCATAATTCGTGGAATTCATCTTTCTTCTTTGATTTAATATCTTGAATTGAGTGTGCTTGTAAAGTCCTAAATTGAGTTTGATTTTCCCCAATGACAGTATCTAATCTGTGATGCGTTTTTTCTGCAGTAAATTTTGACATTTCATCATCAAGAAGATTACTATCTGGGAATATAATAAAATTGCATAATGCATTATTGTCTTTAAAAACCATTTCATTAATAATATCTATTATATTATCTCTAACATCTGAATCAGAATCTAAGTTAAATTCATCAGAATTTATATATCTATTAAGTGCTACTTTAGCATCTTCATTCTCACTATTTTTTAATATATCATTTAGGCTTTCAAGTTCATGTTTCTTTAAAACTCTTTTTAAACGATTAAATCTGATTTCCCTTATTTGATTTTTATATTGTTCAATACATGATTTAATTCTTGATTTATCTTCTGGTTTATCAAAGAATTTTTCTAAGATTGCTACAAAAGCATCAAAATCATATTTTTGGCATACACCTTTTTTAATTTCTTCTGTAGTTGGATTATATACTTGTAATAATTCTTTATACTTTGGAGAATCATAAATAGATTTTTTAGGTTCTATTTTTTTAATTGGTTGTATGCTTCTAAAAGGGGCTTTTACAATTTTTTCTTTTTCAGCGGCAAGTTTTTCTATTCGTGTTAGTCTTTCTTCTTCTTCAATTTCTATTGCTTTTTCTATGTCTTCTTTAGAAACGATTAACTTGTCAACTATACTTTGAGATATTATATCAGGGAATATAGTGTTATATTTCTTACAAACTTCAAAAACATACCATGATAATTCTCTAGCTTTTTGTGGTAAAACATTTCCATTATCATCAAAATATTTAAGGAAAGGTATCTTTTGATCAAAAAACTTTGCACGTTTAACATAAAAAGCCATAACATCTTTGGAAAATTTCATTGCATCAAAGTTTTCATTTTTTTTACTTTCTACGCATACATAGTCGTTAATTAAAACTATTAATAAGTCATAAGCTTCTTGTATAAAAGGACAGCTTGTAGGGCTCATAAAGCATGTTATAGCAGCGCGCATTGCTTCACCAAGCTTACTAACGGCATTATCAACATTTTTTCCTGTTCTTCTAAATGTTTGATGTGCAGAAATAGTATACTTTGCTAGTTTTGTTTGCAAAATTTTAAGATAGTATTCTGCAAAATCAATTAAATTGCCCGAAAGATCAATATCAATAATTGCCATTACATCCTCAAGAGTCATAAATTCCATAGGAGCGTTATTTTGCGCGTTTTCGGTTTTCATCAGTCATCCCCCTTCATTTGCGAGTAGTATTATATCATATTTAAATAAATATGCAAATTATAAAAATTGTGCTATAATGATTATAGGAGGTAACGATATGGATTTAGTAGGATTACTTATTACAATTATAATTGGTGCTGTTGCGGGATATCTTGCAAGTCTATTAATGGGAACTAAAGGTGGCCTATTAAGAGACATAATCCTTGGTGTAGTAGGTGGATTTGTAGGTGGATTCGTATTTGGCTTATTACATATTAACATAGGTCTACCATTCTATCTAGGTGATGTACTTGTAGGATTTGTTGGTGCATGCATCGT
>CAMYXG010000117.1 GCA_947303225.1 uncultured Caryophanales bacterium
GAGTAACGTGGATATCTTTCTACAAATTCTGCTGCTTTCTTAGTTGCATCAATTTCTTTTTCTGTTCCACTTAGTTTTTCTATTTCTTTTTCACTTTTAACTGATACTTTATCTTCTAATTTTTCTTGTTCATCATAATAGTAAGTTGTATCTACTTTTTTAATATATGATGAGTCATTAATTATTTTAATTTTCTTTCCTGATGGAGCTGTAATTGTTTTATATACTTTTCCATCATCTTTATCATTTATTGTAGGTTCGTACTTTTCTACTTCATCAATAGTTTCTTCTATTGTTCCTCTAACTCTTCCTACAAATAGAGCAAATAATACTACAACTAAAATAATAAATAATAGTATTACTCCTCCTACGATTCCTAAAACGATCCATAATGTTTTATTACTTTTCTTTTTAGGAGTCTCTACTACTTGTGCTGGTTGTGTTGCTGCAGTAGAAGTTTCTTCTTTTTTCATTTCTTCTACAGGTTTACCACAACTAGTACAAAACTTTGAATCTTTTTTTACTTCTGCGCCACATGCTGTACATTTCATATAATCACCTCATATTCTTATAATTATTATAGCACATTTTAAACATAAAAAAAGACTCTTTCGAGCCTTTATTTATTATTTATTAATTTTTCTAATTCTTCATCTGGTTCTTTTATTTCAGGACCATCTTCATAATCAGCTTCTTTATTATCCCCTAAAACAACTACTTTATAGCTTTTTTCTTTGAAGTATGGGAATTCATCTTTTATTGCAACTAGACTATCTGTTGGTTCACTTTCAATAATTTTAAATCTACCATTATCTTCTACTACTTTATATCCTGTATAAACATGATGACATCTTCTTGTTTCTCCTGTTAGACAAGCATGTCCTCCATCTTTCGTCCAGCTATATGCTGGTTTTGGAACAGTTACTACTATTTTTCCAACTAATTGAGTTTTGAGTTTAGTGTACTTATATCTATATTCAGTGAAATCTTGTAGTTCTTGTTCTAATTGCATAAGATAATCAACATTATCATCAATACGAATTAGACCTTTTCTTTGTTCAAATTCTCTTAGTTGCTGTTCTGATGGAGTAACATATTCTATTTGATCAGTCCAATCGTAACCTCTCCATTCAAGTTCTTCTTCTGATAGATATCTTGCAATACCATACTTTTCATATCTATGAAGATGATAACCATTTATTTCACAGTCACTTTTTTTACCACAAGCTGCTAAAGAAGCAGCAGTTGCTGTTAAAAGTAAACCCGCAATTAATTTTTTAGTAACCTCTAATTTTTTTATATCCATATTCATCTCTCCTATGGCTTTTTATTTTTTAAAATGTCTTTCTTCCTTCTTTTCTCCATCGGAAAACATTTCATGCATTTCTTGTTTTGGGGGTGGGCCATATAGAACTTGTGGCATTTCTACATGTACTACTTCAGCCTTCTCCACTGGAGGTGGCCCATATAATACTTGTGGTGTTTCTACATGTACTACTTCTACCTTTTCCATTGGTGGTGGTCCATATAATACTTGTGGTTCTTTTATTACTACAGTTTCTACTCTTTCAACAGAATTAATCTTATCTTGAGATGCTTTTATTTCTTCATCTGTCATTGGTGTATAGTTATATTTCTTTCTAGATTTAGGTCTATTTAATTTTTCTTGAATTGCTTTTTCAATCATATCTTTTATTTCGTTATCTGATAAGCCTTCTTTTTTTCCTTTTTTCCATAATCTATCAACTATATTTACTGTATCGTTTGTAATATCAGTCATTTAATCACTATCCTTTATATTCAGTATTATATCCGTGATTCTCTGGAGGTCTCATATCATTTGGATACATTACATCAGAATAAATATCTTTTTGTAATTTCTTAACTAAGTTAAATACTTCAATATAATCACTAATACTATTTAAAGTAACTGTTGCGTTTGCTCCATTAGCTGATTGATGAGAAGAAGTTGTGATAATATCTCCTACATTAAACATTTGATCAAATAATCCTCTATGTAATTCTACATGTGATAATTCTGCAAATGGTTTTTGATTAAATTTCTTTGAAATAACTCCTTCTGAAGTATATATTCCATTATCTGTAACAATATAATAAGTATTTCTATATCTTACAAATGTCATTATTACTCCACCTAAATACATCCATACTGGCATTAAGTGAAATAACATGAATGGTATTAAAATAAATAAGAATGATGTATCTCCTTCTGATCCAAACATTGATAATCCAATAAAACCAAAATCAAATAGTGCCCATATAATGGCAAATGGCATTAATGGATTAAATATACTTTCAAATACAAAGCATTTCTTACTAGGTTTTCCTTCATATAATATTTTTTCATTTTCACCAACTAAACTTTTTAAATCATCTTTCATAATATTCTCCTTTTATACTATCTAGTATTATTATAACAAAAAAGTAAGAATTATTCTTACTTTTATCTATATTACTGTAAAGTAGTTTTGGCTTTTTGTTTCCATTCATTATATTTTTTTCTCATACATACTGCACAAGGTCTGTATCCTGCTGCTATTGCTGTTTCTTCATCTGCAAAGAATACTCTTTCATTTTTATAATAACCTTTTTTTAACCATCTATTTGCAGATCGGCAATCTAATCTTCCATATATTTTTAACTTTCTATTTCCACCTAATGTTCCTGGAATAGTACTATATTCTATTTTTCCTTCTTTATTCATTAATTTATATTTAGGTGAAAATAATTCTGGTACAAGTTCTAATTCTTTATCACAAAAGAATTCTTTTTCTGGAGCTAGCATATTGTTTGCTTTCTTTAAAACAATACTTTTAAAGTCTACAGTAGATAAATATTCTAATAGTTTTTTATGTGACTGGAATCTATCTCTTAATGTATAGGTATGACCATTAATAGGACTAATATTAGTATCTAGCGTATAACCTTCTTTTAATCTATAAACTGATCCATCAAATTCTATATATTTTTCAAAGTCTGGACTTATTTCTTGATCTTGAAAAGAAAAATCTTTTGTTTTTGTATTATCTATTGTTAATTGTCCTAAAGTATATACATATAATAACGAGTCTATTTTATCAAAACCCATTACTAATAAAGATGAGACTAGTGCCTCTGTATTTATTACTTCCATAAACCCTCCTGAATAATTATATTATTTTTTTTTACTTAACCATTGTTACTTTATAATATTTA
>CAMYXG010000118.1 GCA_947303225.1 uncultured Caryophanales bacterium
TTATACTTGGTTTGTTAAAGATGTTGATTATAACAAGAGTATTAAAATGATTCTAAAAAAAGAAAAAAATACAGGCTTTTTATCTAATTCTAATGGGTTATTCACTTTGTCTAATTTTGGTATTTTTATGGTTTCATTTTTAATATTTTTAGGTCTTATTTTAATTTGTTTTCGTTTTTTTGATAAGAAGAAAGCTCATTAGTTTTTTATTGAAAAGAAAATGAAATGTAGTTGTATATGACTACATTTTTTAAGTTTTTAGAAGAAAGATTAATTAATTTATTAGGATAAACATTATATGGTTATTTAAAACTTGATTTCAGTCTTTTGATTTGATATGATTTTTATAGAATTGAAGGTGAGAAGATGATTCTAAAGATTGTTTGTGATAATTCTTTGAATTCAATTTTTTATATTGTTAAAAATATATTGAATATGATTATGATTATTGTTCCAATATTATTGATTATATTTGGATCTATTTCATTTGTAAAATTAGTGAAAAATCCAGAAGAAAAGAATGGTGTTAAAAAAATTATCAATCAGTTTTTAGCAGCAGCGATAGTTTTTTTTGTACCATTAACAGTAAATGTAGTGATGGGAATGCTTGGAGATGGGAATGATATTAGTCGTTGTTGGAACGAAGCTAATAAGATTGAAAAAGCATCCTATATTTCAAATGAAAAAGAAAAAAATAAGAAAAAGATTAATCCAAGTGCTAAAGAATATGAGCCAGGGTCAGAAGGTAAATATTTAGATTTTAGTTGTACTAGTAGTATTGTACATTCACAATTTTCTTGTGATACTTTAAAAATTGTTGAAAAGCATTTATATGATTTATATGCAACAAATTTTAATGAAAAAATTAATTCCTATGGAGGATTTGATTCTTATACTAAAAGTGTCGGAGGAATCTTTGAAGAGTATTATGGTAAAAAAATGCCTCATGAGACAGAAGAAGACTTTCAACGAGCAGCAGAATATGTTTTAGGTTGGATGTACATGTACGGTTGGGATTATAAAAATGGTTTTGAAGCGAATGAAGGAGAACACTTACGTTGGGGTGGAAGAGGTAAACCTTATACGAAAGACGCCTTTTACTATTATGGTGGTTGGGAACGAAAATATGTTCCTGATTATACACCTTATTCGTCAGAGTTTTGGAGATATGGAACTGACTTTGATCATGTTATTTCTGGAAAAAATGGTGGGGTAGGTGCTATGTCATCTGAGTGTGGAGATCTTGAATATTTTATTTATAATAAATTGAATATTGATAAGAAAAAGACAATTGCTAAAATAACGAGATTAAAAGATTTAAAAGTAGGAGATGGAATTTATTATTTAAATCGTAGTATTCATGCTGCCCATAATGCTATAATAGGTGAAGTGTATGATGATCATATTGTTATTTATGATGGGGCATTTATGATTGAAAGTAGTACTCAAAATTATAAAAGAAATTTATATTTTCCAAAAGTTGATTCTGAAACAGCTGATTTAGAAGCTATTCAAAGTGTTGTAGGTTTTAAAACAACTGAATGGTTTGGACGCAGATTCTATAATTTTAGAAGGGATAATTGATCTTTTATTTTTGTTTGACTTATAGGGAGATGATTTTATGATTCTAAAGATTGTTTGTGATAATTCTTTGAACTCTATTTTTTATATTGTTAA
The DNA here is from genome assembly GCA_947303225.1 of uncultured Caryophanales bacterium. GTDB lineage: Bacteria > Bacillota_I > Bacilli_A > RF39 > UBA660 > UBA3789. The sequence continues at coordinate 1,678 of CAMYXG010000118.1, forward strand.
AAATATATTGAATATGATTATGATTATTGTTCCAATATTATTGATTATATTTGGATCTATTTCATTTGTAAAATTAGTGAAAAATCCAGAAGAAAAGAATGGTGTTAAAAAAATTATCAATCAGTTTTTAGCAGCAGCGATAGTTTTTTTTGTACCATTAACAGTAAATGTAGTGATGGGAATGCTTGGAGATGGGAATGATATTAGTCGTTGTTGGAACGAAGCTAATAAGATTGAAAAAGCATCTTATATTTCAAATGAAAAAGAAAAAAATAAGAAAAAGATTGTTTCTAATGCAAGTGAATATGAAAAGGGTATTCCTGGGCAGTTGGATTTTAGTTGTACAAGTAATGTTATAAAGGGACAACTTTCTTGTGATACTTTAAAAGTAGTAGAAAAGCACATGCATGAGTTGAATGCTAATAATTTTTATGATGTAATCAATAATCAATATCATGGTAGTTTTGAAGAATATGCTAAAAGCGTAGGAGGGATTTTTGGAGAGTATTATGGAAAACAGATAGAGGGAAGGACTGTGGCAGACTTTCAAATGGCTTGTGAGTATGTACTTGGCTGGATGTATATGTATGGTTGGACATATTGGGGTAGTCCTACTGTATTTTGGAAAAATGGATTTTATGAAAATTATGATAAAAGCAAAGTACAATATTATAATGAAGGAGCATACAAAAATAATCAAAATTTTGATCTTTTGATATCTGCTAAGCGAGGAGTCAATAATATGGCTTCAGCGTGTGGAGAACTTGAAATATTTGCTTATGATAAGATGGGAATTTCAAGAGCAAAACAATTACCAAAGGTATCAAGATTAAGAGATTTAAAAGTTGGAGATGGTGTTTATTTCTTCAATCATAAAGTAGATAAAACTAGTGAAAAAGATTGGGGGATTGGAAGACATAATGTAATTGTTGGAGAAGTATATGATGATCATTTAGTTTTTTATGATGTAGGGGGTACTTTTCCTGCTTCTGGTAATTATAAAAGACCAGTATATTTTCCAAATGAGTCTAAGGGTGAATCTGATATGGATGCTATTAGAAAAGAATATCCATATTATGATAAAAATGTTGATTGGGGAATGAGAAGATTTTATGATTTTGAATCATAATAATATATTGTATTTAGAAGATAGGTGATATGGATGTTACTTGAAATTACTTGTGATCATAGTTTAAATTTGATTTTTTACTATGTTAAAAATATACTGAATTTAATTATGATTATTGTTCCAATATTATTAATTGTTTTTGGTACTATTTCATTTGTAAAGTTAGTTAAGAATCCAGAAGAAAAGAACGGAGTTAAAAAAATTATCAATCAATTTTTAGGAGCTGCAATTGTTTTCTTTGTACCATTATCTGTGAATGTAGTGATGGGAATGCTTGGAGAAGGGAATGATATTAGTCGGTGTTGGAATGAAGCTAGTAAAAGTGAGAGTGCTTCTTATATAGAAAGTAATAACGGAAAAAGTAAAAAGAAGCTAATTCCTGATGCAAAAGATTATGAA
>CAMYXG010000119.1 GCA_947303225.1 uncultured Caryophanales bacterium
AATGTTTTTTTCATTTTATCCCTCCTTCTTAATCTATCTACTAAAATAAATGAATATTTTAGCCCATTTTTTTATAATTCTGATATGATAATCCTAAAATCCGATAGCTAATAGGATTAATTAAAATACTTTCAATAATAAAAGAACATAATATAGGAGCTGTAAATATAGGATAGTAATACATAATTATAATAAAAACAAATAAAGATAATATAGATAATATTTTACGAATAATTCTCTTTTTCTTGTTTGTTAATGGCCTTTTTATAGTATCACTAGGAGCAAAAAAGAGAAAAGATATAAACGAAAAAAGAAAAATACTTGTAATAACAATTCGATTAAAAGTAATATGTAAGAATAAATATGGTAAAACATTAAAATGTAAAATTGAAAAAACTAAACAATGAATACTCTTTTTAGCATGTAATCCAAAAGCAAAAAATCTAAGAATATTAAAAAAAAATAAAGTAAGTAAAACGGAATCTAAAAAATGAAAAACTATACCAATAAGAATAATGATGAGAATCTTCGAAATTGTTAAAAAAACCCCTTCTAAACCATATTCAATTTTATCAAGTTCTTCTTGTGAATGACTTGAATTACTTTGAATAAACCCCATTGCTTTATGAACAAATAATTGATTCATCCTATCACCTAAACACATTATAAAAATAAAATCACAGTATATTAAAAAATTCTATAAAAGGTAAGAAGTATATATAAAAATAAGAATTTTGTCGAAAAAAATAGAAAAGATAACAAAAAAAGAGTCAAAATAAGCACTTTTAGGAAAAAAAGAAGTATAAAAAAATAATTTGCTAGAATAAAAACACCGTCAAAAAAGAATATGAGGGTAGAAGGAGAGGTGTGATGTACAATAATGACCGGACGCGTGAAATGGTTTAGTAATGATAAAGGATATGGCTTTATTGGTTTTAAAGAAAATGAAGATATTTTTGTTCATTATTCAGCTATTGAATTAGATGGATATAAAACGTTAACAGAAGGACAACTAGTAGAGTTTAAATTAATTGAAACTAGTAAAGGATATCAAGCAATCAATGTAAGATTATTAAAAGAACAAACTGCTATATAAAATAGTAGTTTTTTTTATGAAATCATGCTATAATAAAACCATAAGGAGGCGATAGTATGGAGATAATCATTCACGGAGATAAAATGAAAATTACCAAAGCTATGAACGATTATATAAATGAGAAACTAGTAAAGTTAGATAAGTATCTAGAAAATAGCGAAAATGTTCGCGCAAACGTCATAGTAAAAGTAAGAAATCATGAACAAAAAGTAGAAATTACCATACCATTGAAATCATTTATTTTAAGGTCAGAAGAGACCAAAGAAGATTTTTATGCAGCAGTTGATAAAACAATTGATAAATTAGAAAGACAAATAAGAAAGAATAAAACAAAGTTAATGTCTAAGCAGATTAAATCAAATCATGAATTTAATTTTGCTAAGATAGAAGAAGATAAATCGGAAGAGTCCAAAGTTTTAAAAAGAAAGACGATAGAAGTAAAGCCAATGAGTGAAGAAGAAGCAATTCTTCAAATGGAATTATTGGGACATCAATTCTATATGTTTAAAGATTCAGAAACTAATAATTACGCAGTAGTATATAAAAGAAAAGATGGACACTATGGAGTAATGGAATCTGAATAGAAATGAAAAAAGAGGAGAATGACTTTTCATTCTTTTCTTTTTTTGATAAAATAATAAGTTGAAGGAGACAGGAAGATGAATATATTAAAAAGATTATTTGATCATGAGTATAAAGAATTAAGAAGATTTCATAATATAGCAAATCAAGTTATGGAATTAGATGAAGAATATTCTAAATTAACAGATACAGAATTACAAAATAAAACAGAAGAATTTAAGGAAAGGTTAAGAAACGGAGAAACACTAGAAGATATATTAGTAGAAGCTTTTGCAACAGCAAGAGAAGCTTCTTTTCGAGTTATAGGAGAAAAACACTTTTATGTTCAGATTCTAGGTGGTCTAGCAATACATTATGGTAATATTGCAGAAATGAAAACAGGTGAAGGAAAAACTTTAACTTCCGTATTACCTGCTTATTTAAATGCACTATCTGGAGAAGGAGTTCATATTATCACAGTCAATGAATACCTAGCAGGACGTGATGCTGAATGGATGGGTGGAATTCATAAATTTTTAGGTTTAACAGTTGGAGTTAATACTAGAGACATGTCTTCAGAAGAAAAACAAGAAGCATATAATTGTGATATTTTATATTCAACAAATAATGAAATTGGATTTGATTACTTAAGAGACAACATGGTGGTTCGTAAGGAAGATAGAGTTCAAAGAAAACTCAATTTTGCCATAATTGATGAAGTTGACTCAGTTTTAATTGACGAAGCAAGAACTCCATTAATTATTTCTGGTGGAGAAATGTCTAATGCTAATTTATATATTCAAGCAGATAAATATGCAAAAAGTCTAAAAGAAGAGAAAGACTTTATTTATGATGAGAAAACAAAAAGCGTTAATTTAACAGAAGAAGGTGCAGATAAAGCAGAATCAACATTTCACGTTAATAACTTATATGATGTAGATAATGCAACACTTCTTCATTTTATTAATCAAGCACTACGTGCAAATTACTCCATGAAGAATGATGTAGATTATGTTGTTCAAGAAGGAGAAATTGTCATCGTTGATCAATTTACAGGACGTTTAATGAAAGGTCGTGCTTATTCTGATGGACTTCATCAAGCAATAGAAGCAAAAGAAGGAGTAACCATTAACGAAGAAACAAAAACTCTCGCAACTATTACCTTCCAGAATTTGTTCCGTATGTATAAGAAATTATCAGGAATGACAGGTACAGCCAAAACAGAAGAAGAAGAATTTAGAAATATTTATAACATGTATGTTATTGAAATACCTACAAATAAAGAAGTAATTAGAATTGATGCCCCAGACTTGGTTTTTGCTACAAAAGAGGCAAAATATAAAGCAATTATTGAATTTGTAAAAGAAAGATATGAAGAAGGACAACCAGTTTTAATTGGTACCATTGCGATTGAGACAAGTGAGTTAATTAGTAACTTGTTAAAACAAGCTCATATTCCACATGAAGTATTAAATGCTAAGAATCATGAAAGAG
>CAMYXG010000120.1 GCA_947303225.1 uncultured Caryophanales bacterium
CATCTGATAATTGATCAGAATCAATTTTATCATAATACTGATCAAGAATATTACGATAAGTACTTACAATTTCAGAAACATTTTTATCTAAAGGATTTCTATGATAAGTGATAATGTATCCAATTAAGATACCAAATAGTATAGCAATTAAAAGCAAAATTAATACTTCAAACATAGAAAAAGTAGATTTTTGAAAAAAGTCTTTTCTAGAATTTTCAAATGAAGAGCTATTCCATTTTTTAACACAATTTCTTAATTTATGAAAAAGAGAAACTTTCTTATTTTTTTTACGTTTTCTCATATAACCACCTCATATACTCTATAAAATATCATATCACAAATCAATTAATTTTAGAATACAACAATCTTAAAAAAAAGAAAAAAAGACAAAATGTCTTTTTTAACCAAAGTATTCTGTAATTTCTGATTCACCCTCATAATATTCAGAAACAGCATGATTTGAAAAATGAATAAGTGTTGGTCCATGAATAGCTAGCTCAGAAGCATTGCTTGGGTTACGATTTGAATCGCCATCTGTAGCTTTTCCTTTATTAAAGGCACTACTCATATCAACCGTATAAACCTTTAAAGAATCTTCTTTTCCATTATAATTAGATACTAGTTCACTATAAGTAGAAGAAACTTCATCATCACTTTTATCATAATAAATAACCAAATATTCATCTTCACTCATAGAAAAGCTTTTTCCTAAAACAATATCATCATAGGAAATACTTGCGGTACTTGCTGTATTATTATCCGTATTAGAATCTGTGTCATTTTCTTTTCCAGTAATATAAAGAGTTAACAAATAGAACAATCCCAATACTACAAATACAATCAATACAATAATAATTTTACCCCATACTTCTCTATCTAAACCAGCAAATCCATCCACTTTTTTTACATTTTGATTCATTTTTTTTATTGTTTTCTTTTCATCAGATTTCTTTCTTTTTGCCATTTTTCCTCACCCAAAATGATTATATCATAAATCAAAGAAAGAAGTCTATTATTTCATTGAGGTAATTTCACCAATAGATTGAGCAATTTCAATCAATTCATCCTGACTCATTACATCACTCACTAAATAATAATCAACTCCACCACTACTCCAAGAAAGAGAATTATCAGTCATGACTCCCATAGTATCCATCAGCAAGAAAGGCTCACCAGTACTAGGAATAATGGTAAATTCCTGAAAAACATCAGCAGTTTCTTCTACTAATAAAAATGATTTTTCACCATCATAATTCATAATAACACGACTACCATTCTCTTTAGGAACTCTTTCTTCATCAATCAATTTAGTACCACTTGGAATAAATAAAGGATAAATAACATCTTCTAAATTACCAGTCTCTTCTATCATTTCAGAATCCTTACTATTCATAACAGAATCAATTTGAAATTCTTTTAAAGAAATTTTAGGAGAATAACGAATATGATGAAACTTCATCGACATACATTCAGCATGATTTTTATCATAAACTACTACTTTTTTTAAAGTATTATTAGAATTAAAATACAATTTTTGATTAACCAATTTACTATTATTCGGATAATGAACAGAAGTTTGTACAATAATAGATTTATCCGTAGTTGTAAGGGTAATTTGCTTTTCTTTTTGAATATCATGAACAAGTGCATCTAATAAATAAATTTGAGAATTATCATATGGCCAATCACTTTGAAATTTAAAACTCTTTTTCAATGCCGGTGTTAAAACATAAACACCATCTTCATTTTTTAGTATCACTTGCTGATGATGATTAGCTGTATTCTTTAAAAGTACCTTATAATAATTATTTTTTTTATAGAAAACTTCTACATTATAGTGATATACTTCATCATTATTATGAACAGTAAGCTCTCCATCTAAATAATAAGAAGAACATCTTTGAATATTTCTTTTAAAATTTTGAACAACCTTTTTACGATTATCATTTCCACAGCCAGTTACAAATATGCTAAGAAGTATAATAAAAAAAACAAAATATTTTTTCATAATTCACCTCAATCTATTAAACCATATGAAAAAAAAAAGAAAATAGAACAAAAAAGAAGGCTTTTGCCTTCTTATCATTCTTTTTGAGATATTCGAACCTTAATTTTCTTTGTTTTAGAACTATAATCTAATTTCAAATCAGTTCCCGTTACTTGAACCTCAACTTCATGTTCTCCTACACCATAATTCTTTAAATCAATAAATGCCGTAATATCAGATGGTTGAATAGAATTAATTGCTTCCTCACTTCCCTTAACAACAACAGTAACTTGCCTATCATCATCAGACAAAGCCTGAACTTTTAAATTACTATCTAAGTTTTCAGATTGTACGGAAACATTAGGTATTTCTTTACTAGAAGAATTATCAATCACAACCGTAACTCTCATTGTCTTATTACTTAATTCTGTTATACCTTTTGGTTTCTTCAAAGTAACATTAAATTCTTTATCCTTTTCTAGTCCTTTAACATCAATTTCTACTTCTAATTGTTCAATAGCATCAATAGCTTCTTGAGTACCATAAACCGTTATCTTAGAAAGACTTGCATCCATAGACTTAATAGATTTACCAAATGCTAAATTGCCTTTTGGAACAATTCTAACAGGTATCTCTTTGCTAGGAGACGTAATCGTTACATTTGCTGCAACTGTCTTTGGTACAATTTCAACATCCACAATCTTACCATCATTGTCATATGCAACCAAAGGAATATCTTTTACAGTGATTTCTCCTGCTTTTGGATTAGGAATATTTTGAACATCCACTAATGCTTTTACAGCAGCAACTTGTTTCAACTTATATTCTGCTCCTTTAATAATAACATCATTACGATCAATTTCAACATTACTAATATATAATTTAGTATCTAAACTATCTTGATGTAATAAGTCATAAGTAAGAGTACGATTTTCACTAATTTTTTCATAAAGTGTAACAGTAACTTGAGAAGGATCTAGCTTATAATCTAATGACTTCAATCTTTGTGTATACTTCAAAGTTACCTTATGATTTCCTGGTTTCAATCCAGTTAAATCTACACTAACTCCCTTAGAAGGAGATTGTTTTGCTAAAAAGATATGTCGTTTTTTTCCAATTAATGTTATATCAACAGTTTTTGGTAATCCCTCTACAACATATA
>CAMYXG010000121.1 GCA_947303225.1 uncultured Caryophanales bacterium
AATTTTTTATTTTTTGTATTTATATAAAAAAAGAGGATAAGACTATAGAATAAATAAAATGGAAATGGAATATGTATCATGATTATTTTTCCAATCGCAATTTTTGATAGAAAAAGTGAAATGTTTTCTAAGAGCATTATTAGTGGAGAATAAATGATTTCTAATGGTTTCATTACAAGAACTATGATAGATATTGGAAATAATACTATGCTTACTAATGGTACAAATAATAAATTGTATAGGATTCCTAAGATATTTATTTGATAATATGTGTAAATTGATATTGGAATACTGACTAAGAATGCTACAGAGGAAGTTTTTAATAAAGAAGTAATATAATGATTTCCTTCTAGCTCTTTTCCCATTGATAATAATGCATAACTAATGGAGTAAGAATATAAAAATCCGGTATCAAAAATATAATTAGGGTTAATGATTAGAGAGATGGACAATACAAATAAAAAGATATTTTTTGGTTTTATATAGAAATAATAGATTCTATTTAGAGAAAAGAAAAAATAAAAAAAGATTGCTCTTACGATAGAAGGAGAAAAACCAAGTATTAATAAATAACACAATAAAAGAAAAGAAGTAATTTGAAATATCATCTGTTCATTTTGGTTTAATTTTTTTAAACCTTTTTCTATCATACTTACAAGTAAAGTAACGTGCATTCCACTAATGGCAAATAAATGGCTAATTCCATTTTCTTGATAACTTCTTCTTACTTCTTCTTTAATCTCACTTTTATCTCCTAAGATAAAAGTTTTTACATATGGATTTGTAATAGTATTTGATAAGTAATCTTTCAATTTATAATAAAGATTTTGATTTCTTTTAATGACTATTACTTGATCAATTTCTACTAGATAAAAGATATTTTTTCTGTAGCAATACTTTTGATAATTAAATAGATATTCTGTTGTATTACTAGATGGCCTTTTAAAACTTCCTTCTACTGTTACTTTATCTCCTAAGTGTATTTTTGGAAGTGAAGCATCTTTCTTTTCATAATAAGTTCCAATTACTCTTTCTTTATTTTTTAATGTTATCGTTGTTTTTTCCTCATTCTTTTTTATTTCTTCTACTATTCCGGTAAAAGAACGACTAGTATCTTTTAACATAGATTTTTTTGGAATTGATAGGCGTATCACTAATTGCAGAATACTTAAAAAAAAGAATCCATATTAAACAACATTTCACTGTAATATTTTCCTTAATTTGAGCAAGAGTGTTTTCTCCAATTCCTGATACTTTTGTAATATCTTCTATACTTTTAAATGGGCCATTTGCTTCTCTATAAGCAATAATATCTTTTGCTTTAGATTCCCCTATTCCTGGTAAAGTCATTAGTTCTTCTTTACTGGCTGTGTTGATAGATACTTTTCCATTATTTGTTATTTCAGAAGAAGGAGTTTCATTAGAATTGGAAATGCAAGCATCATTTTTTAGAGAATTTTCATCTGGTTGCTGACACTTTTCTTGAACTAACTTCTCTATTTCTTTTGTTTTTTCAAAATCTTTTACTTGTTCATTACTATAAATGATAATTACCATTTCATCTGTAATTTTTTTGCTTAAATTAATCACAGAAGTATTTGCTTCCTCTGTTAGACCTCCTGCTAGTTCTATTACATCAATAATTCTTGAATTTGCTTTTAATGTATAGATTCCTGGCATGGTTATTTCTCCCTTTATATCTACTTTGTATTCTTCCTCAGAATCTTTGGACTTTACTTCTTTCTTTTCTTTTTTTTCTAATATAATAGGTTCTTCTTTTTCTTTTTTATCTTCTTTCAAAAAATGATAAATACTTAGAGATAAGATGCATCCGATTATGATAAAGATTATAATACCTATGATAATTTGTTTTCGATATCGATAGTGAAAGGTCATATTATCACCTCCTATTGTATTATTCGAAAAAAAAAGAAAGTTTTCCAACTTTTCTTCTATTTTTCTTTCTTTTTTCCTCTTTTAATTTGTTTTACTTTTATGACTGGTGGTTCTTCAATAATGTCTTCTTCTGATGAAATTCCTAATGGAATCTTAGACATTAGCTCTTCTTCAATTTCGTTTAAGTCATCACTTTGAATTCTTCCACCAGCACTTTGATCATTTCCCCCACCATTCATTTGTTCCATGATTTTTCCAACATTTACTTTTTTTCCACCTCTAGCTGATATATGAATGATTCCTTCATCTACAAATCCTAGTGCAAAGGATGCATCAATTCCTGTAAATTTCATCATTCGATCTGCTGCTTTGGCATAATCTTCTTTTAAATAAATCGATTTAGGCTGATTACGATTCAATGTAAATGATACTTGTATGGGAGCTAGTAATGAGTCACTATACTTTTTAATAATAGTGCCATTGATAATTAAATTACTAATTCGACAATAGCTTTCAAATTCTTCTAAGAATAGATTATTTACATAATCAATATCTGCTCCTCGATTGATTAACTTTTCAGCTACATCATGAGTAATTGAAGTAGTATTTTGTTTAAAACGATGTGTATCTAAACTAATTCCTGCTAAAAGATAGTTGGCTACATTCTTTGGATATCGAATTCTTGATAGTCCAAGTACTCTTGCGACAATTTCTGAGGCACTAGATACCCCTGTTGTAATACATTTTTTGTCTGTTTGAATGGTATGATTATCTTCTGTATGATGATCTACTATTATAATATTGCCTACTTTATCTAAAGAATCTCCTACTGCTATCATATGATCTTTGTTTACATCTGTTACAATCAATAAAGAATTATCATCTGTTAATGATAGAAAATCTTGTTTCTTTATAATTGGTAGGATTCCTTTATTTTCATTTAATATTCTTTTTACACCAGGTTCTATTTTTAATTCATCATCATCAACAATTATGTAAACATTTTTTCCATAGTGTTTGGCAAATTCATATAATCCGATACATGATCCTATTGAATCAAAATCTGGACTATTATGACCGATAATAAAAACATTAGAACACTTTTTTATTTCACTTTCCAACATTTCTTTTAACAATCTAATTTCTGTTGCTGACATGCTTCCTCTTCCCCTTCACAAAAAGCAGAATTAGTATAGCATACAAGTAAAGAAAAGGCAATATGGCAAAATTTGGATAAAAAAACATCTGA
>CAMYXG010000122.1 GCA_947303225.1 uncultured Caryophanales bacterium
TTGTAATATGTTTAGAAAAAAGAAAAATATTATTTCTTGGACAATTATATCATCAGCTAGTATGAAGTTTATGTTAGACTTTTTAAGATATGATCATATAAAAAAAGTGATAACGATGAATCAAATAATTAGTATTATAATTGTTATAACTACAATCATAGTTATAATAGTAAAAAGAGAAAAAGATAGACAATTTAATTAAAAGATATTATTTTTTTCTTTTCAATAGTTGAAAAGTCATATATAATGATAGTAAGAATAATATGGAGTGATAGCATGCCAAGAAAAAAAACAAAAAAAGAGATAGAGCAGGAAAAAAAGAGAAAAAGAACATTATTATTATTGATTCTTTTATTACTGACAGGAATACTTGGTACAGTAACCTATGCATGGTTTTCTTCAAATATGAAATTAACGATTGAAGCTATGGATATTAATATTGATACTATGTCTGGAATTCAAGTATCAGCCGATGGTATTAAATGGACCAATGATTTAACAAAAGACGATATTATCAATGCATATAAAACATATCCAAGTGCAACGAATCAATTACCAGAAACATTAGCTGGTTGCTCTACAGATGGTAGTGCTTCTGGAAAAACAATGAATATGTTCTATGGAGATACAAGATTACATGGAAATGAAGGGTACTTTTTGACCGCTACCAAGCAAACAGAAATCAATTGTGTAGGAGATGAACAATGTCAAGGAAAGCATTACATTGCTTTTGATATTTTCATACTACTAAATCAAGATACAAACTTAGTAGTAACAGGTGAATCCTTTATAAATAATAAAAGTGATGCAGTTCAAGGAGGCGAGAATAGTGTCCGAATTGGATTTGTTAATTTAGGAACAACAACAGATACAGTAAATGGAGCAGGTGCTCAGTCTTTAGGAAATGCAACAGGAAGTGTAATTTGGGAACCAAACTATGATACACATACGGAACATGGAGTGGAAAATGCCCAAAAAATATATGGTATTACAACATCTCAAACTGGTGGGCAAAGATTACCATATAAAGGAATTAATAGTGAAATAACTGGAAAAGGAGTAAATATTTCAGCAACAGATTCTAGTCCATACTTCACAACAGTAAATCCTCAAATATCAACACCAAAAGGATTCAACACGGATCAAGAATTAGCTTCATTTTCTCGTGGAATTACAAAACTAAGAATTTACTTTTGGCTTGAAGGACAAGATGTTGATTTAGAGAATAAAGTAAGTGGTGGACAATTAGAATTTAAGTTAGAGATGGCAGTTAAATAATAAAATCTAGCATATGCATATGCATTGCTAGATTTTTTAATATCTTTCTAAACTATGGAAATTACTTCCTCCACTTGAATCATCTGGATCTTTGCTTTGCTCTCTCCAAATTAAATCAATACTTGTTGCTCTATTATTACTTACAAGCAATGGATCCATAACATTCGTAGAACCATTAGAACGATATCCATATAAAATAATAGCATGATTATATTTTTTCTTTCCAAATCTTCCATTTCCCATAGCAGCAAATACAATTTTACCATCTTTTAAAGCATTAATTAAATCTTCTTTTGTTTCTAAAGCTGTTCTTTTAATTCCATAATAGTCTGATGCTTCAACAATTGCTTGACCACTACTTCCTTGCGTTTTCTTATTAAATTCATTTGTATTAGAATATAAATAGTTAGCAATTTCGATTGGCAAAATAGTTCTACCAAGTATTCCTTGAAAAGCCATAGCCATAGCAGTAGGTGCACATCCAGTACTTCCAAAAGGATATCTTCCATAGTATATTTGATTCCAACGACTATCTTTTTGATTATAATAAAATGGTTTATAAGCAACCTTTTCAATGTAATGATTTTTTGTAAGTAACTGATTTTTATTAGAATCCTTTTTAAAAAATAATTTAATTTGAATTGCTTCAATAGAATAATGATTAACTCCCGCAATTTCTCCATTTTTAGCCCAATCAAGCCATCCATAATTAGAAGAATGAACTCGATAATAAATGTCATAATACTCTGCTAATTCATCTGTTAAAGATAGTTTAATAAGTTGAATTGCTTTAGCTTGTCCTGTTGTTCCAGAAAATTGATTACTCTCAATCATTTCATCTTCCCAACCAGATCTTTCTACAAATGATTGATATAAAACATTACCCTGTAATGAAGAATCTATTTGTATTTGAAAAGCTTCAACTCTTTTAGATTTACCCGTAGTACCAGCAATTTCACCTTCTGAAACAAAATCTAGTGTTCCATAATCTTGTACATGAACTCGATAATGAAGAAAAGAATCTTTTATAATAAAACTTTTTCCACTTGGTTGAATACTTGTATCATTCTTTTCAACTAGTTTAATTTGAATGGATTCAAGTCTTTTTCCTAAACCCTGACTTCCAGCAGCTTCACCATTCTTAGTCCAATCAAGCCATCCAAAATCTTCAATATGTACACGATAATAAATATCATAATAATTAGAAATATCTCCGACTAAGCGAATTTTTATGGCCTCTAATCTTTTAGATTGATGCTCTGTACCAGAAAGTGTTCCATTAGAAACAAAATCTTGCCAACCAATATCTTGAATATGAGAACTATATTCAATAGAACCATCAATATTTCCCTCTAAAAAAATCTTAATAGCTTCTAATCTTTTAGATTGATGCTCTGTACCAGAAAGATCACCATCATGAACAATACTCTGCCAACCAATATCTTGAATATGAGATTGATATGAAATAGAACTCTTTTTTTCAACTACTTCATTTTCTTCTTCATCATTAGATTCTTCTTCATATTCAATGACTATTTCCTTTTCATCTGATTCCACTTCTCCACTTTTTAACAATAAAGTACATTGATTATCAGAACAAGCTATAATCTTTTCAATATCATCTTGCGTAATAATTTGATCAATAATTTGTTTAAATTGATCATTCACATGCTCTTTTGAATAAAAAATATATTTATCCTCGACTTTTAATAATTCTCCATTAAGAATCTCTTTTGAATAAGAAGAATCTTCTAATGCTAAAGTAGGAGTTAATAATGATGATAATAAAACAATTAAAACGATTTTCTTTTTCATATTTCACCTACTTTTTATATCTTCTCCTATATAAATTTTATAATAAAAGAT
>CAMYXG010000123.1 GCA_947303225.1 uncultured Caryophanales bacterium
GAACAATTAGAGGATCCAAAAGAAACAAAAGGAATGGTTGATAGGGATGTTGTTCAAGTTATTACAAAAGGAACTAGAATTGATTCTAATATAGATTCTAAGAGTAATAATTATATTGCTAATTTATACGATTTTTCTTATTGTTATGGGGTTAGTTATGCTGATATCTCTACTGGTGAAGTTTATGCTACTTTAATTGAAGGAGAAAGCGATAGAGCTATTAAGGAGATATTAAAAAATAATTTTCGAGAAGTAATTGTTAATGATAGTATTGATCGAGAAATTATAGAATCTTTGCGAAGTAAATATGATATATTAGTTTCTATTCAAAAAGATGAATTTGAAGGAGAAGATTATGATTATATTTATGATGGTATTGAAGATATTCGTATTATAAAGACATTAAAACATTTATTAAAATATATTATTGATACAAAAAAAGGTGATTTGCATCATTTGCAGCATTGTCAAATCATTAAATCTTCTATGTATTTGGAGTTTGATGCGAATACAAAAAGAAATTTAGAATTAGTTGAAACGATTCGTAATCAAGATAGACAATATAGTTTATTTTGGCTTTTAGATAAGTGTAAAACTGCTATGGGAAGTAGATTTTTAAAATATAATATTTTAAATCCATTAACAAGTAAAAAAGAAATCGAAAGAAGATATGACTTTGTATCTTTGTTAAGTACTGAATTTATTTTAAGAGATGATTTGATTAAATCTTTAGATCAAGTTTATGATTTAGAACGATTAGTTGGTAGAATTACTTATGGTAATTTAAATGCTAAAGATTTATTACAATTAAAAGGATCTTTAAAAGAACTTCCTAAGATTCAATCTATTTTAAAGGAATTGAAATATGATAGGGAAATTGAAACCTTTGAAGAAGTATTTCAATTATTAGATCGAACAATCTTAGAAGATGCTCCTTTTAATTTACATGAGGGTCATTTAATTAAAGAAGGGTATAATGAAGAGCTAGATGAATTAAAGAGAATACGTAGTGGTTCAAAAGATTTTATTTTAGAGATGGAACAGGAAGAAAAGAAAAGAACTGGTATTAAAAATTTAAAAGTAGGCTTTAATAAAGTATTTGGTTATTATATAGAAGTATCTAAAGGACAAGTTGGACTTGTTAAGGAAGAATATGGATATGAGAGAAAGCAGACTTTAGCGAATTGTGAAAGATTTATTACTCCATTGTTGAAAGAAAAAGAAAATATTATTTTAGGAGCAGAAGAGAAAATTATTTCTTTAGAATTTAAATTATTTATGGATATTCGTGAAGTAGTAAAAAGATATAGCTCTAGATTACAAGCTGTTTCTAAAATTGTAAGTGAAATTGATATGTTACAAGCTTTTTCTATTGTTAGTGATACTTATAAGTTTACTAGGCCTAAAATTACTACTCATCGTAATCTAAAATTAATTGATTGTAGACATCCTGTTGTTGAACAAGTTATGAAAGATCAATATATCCCTAATGATATTATTATGGATCAAACGACTAATATTTTATTAATTACTGGTCCTAATATGGCAGGAAAGTCTACTTATATGAGACAATGTGCTATTACGATTATTATGGCTCAAATGGGGTGCTTTGTTCCTTGTAAAAGTGCAGAATTACCTATTTTTGATAAAATCTTTACAAGAATTGGTGCTAGTGATGATTTGGTTAGTGGTGAATCAACTTTTATGGTTGAGATGAAAGAAGCTAATGCAGCCATTAGTGAAGCTACTGAAAATAGTTTAATTTTATTTGATGAATTGGGTCGTGGTACAGCAACTTATGATGGAATGAGTCTTGCTCAAGCTATTTTAGAGTATATTCATGATAAAATTAAGGCAAAAACAATGTTTTCAACTCATTATCATGAATTAACTTTTTTAGAGAAAGATTTAAAACAATTAAAAAATGTTCATGTTTCTGCATTAGAAGAAAAGGGAAAGGTTACTTTTTTACATAAAGTTAAGCCAGGTGCTGTAGATAAGAGTTATGGTATTCATGTAGCTAGTCTTGCTCATTTACCAGATAGTTTAATTCATCGTGCGAATGATATCTTAAATGTCTATGAAAAGAAAAGTACGAAGAAAGAAGTATTTACACAGACTAGTTTATTTGAATTAGAAGAGGAAGATTTTGCTCCTCAAATTAATCCAATAGAGGAGAAAATATTAGGTATTAATCCTTTAGAAATGACTCCTATGGAAGCTTTGAATTTCTTATATGATTTAAAAAAAGATATGAAGGATAAGAAATAATATGAAATTATTTTGTACTTATTTTTATACTATTATTTCTATTTTTAAACGTCATTTTTTTCTTCATCTTTTTCTTTTTATTGGATTTCTTTGTTTTATTTTATCTGGTTTAGGGCTTTTTTCTATTCCTTGTCCTATTCATCTAGTTTTTGGTATTTGGTGTCCTGGATGTGGAATTACAAGGATGATTCATTCATTATTATCTTTTCATTTTTATCAAGCATTCCGATATAATTCTTTCTTGTTTTTATCTATTCCTTTTTTTCTCTTTTTTTTCTTGAATGCAATGATTTGTGTTTATACGAATCAGGTTCCTTTCTTCTATAGAATTCCTCGATGGATTTATTATAGTTATATTATCTTGTTATTTTTATTTATGATACTTCGTAATCTTTTTCCGTTTTTTGCTCCAATTGATATATAAAAAAAGAATAATATATGTTAAAATAAAGTAGGTGATTTTATGAAAAATAGAAGTGAAGCTAGAGAAGTTATTATGAAGGTTATTTATCAAGTAAGTATTATTCGTGATACAAAGTTTGACTATGATATTGATGAATTAATTCATGAACAAATTGAAGTTGAAAATGATTTTATTAATAATTGTGTTAAAGGTATTTTAGAGCATGAAGAAGAGATTGTTACTCTTGCGAATAAGTATTTAAAAGATTGGACATTAGACCGATTAAGTAAAGTTGATCAAGCAATTATTAAATTAGCAATTTATGAGTTACTG
>CAMYXG010000124.1 GCA_947303225.1 uncultured Caryophanales bacterium
CATACTTCTTCTTTTACTACCATCTATCATTTCTTCTGTAACAATAGAATAATCCTCTTCTTTTTCCAATAATCCAATCTCTTCTAATTGATAAAAAGAGGAAATAACCCGATTTTTCTTTTCATTAGATTTTAAATCATATCCTTGCAAAATCAACGATTCTAAATACTCTTCTAACTTCATATCACAACCACCTATATTAATTATAAGTATATCATAAGAAAAGAAAAAATGATATAATGATAATAGAAAGAAGGTATTATATGAATCTGACAAACCTTAATCTAAAATTCGACTATAATTCACCAGTTATTATTAGTTATCTAGGACTTTCTCTAATAGCTTGGTTATTCAATACAATTACAAATGGAAAATCAAACAAACTATTATTTTCAAATTATCGAAGTTCTCCCTTCAATCCATTTACATATATTAGATTATTCACTCATAGTATCGGTCATAAAGATTGGAATCATTTAGTCAGTAATTTCTTATATATTTTATTAATAGGACCCATTATAGAAGAAAAATATGGTAGTATCAATCTACTATGTATTTTATTATGTACTTCATTAGTAATAGCAGTCATAAATATTATCTTTCACAATTACTGCATCACAGGAGCAAGTGGTAATGTATATATGCTGATAGTACTCAGTTCTTTTTCTAACCTATCAGAAGGAAAAATACCAATTACACTCGTTTTAATATTTTTATTCTATATTACAACAGAAATTAAAGATACCGTCATAGAAGGAAATAAAAAAGTATATCATGATGGTCACTTAATTGGAGCATTATGTGGATTAATATTTGGCTTTTTATTTTTAAAATATCCACAAGGAATTTTTTCTATCATACCAAAATAAAAACAGGATTACCTGTTTTTCTTTAAAATCATTTTTTTGACTTGTTCCATTTCAGGAGATAAATCTGAAAGATTACTAAATAACATTTTCAAAGCAGACTGTTCCTTTTCTATAACTTCTGATTCACTTAAATTTAAGATTTTAGCTGTATCTCCTACAGAAGCAATAACTCCACACAGACCATATCGTAAATTAAGAATTTCTCTCGTATCATAATCAAATTGTCTCATATCTGTTCGATACAATACATCCAAAATAATGTCATTAGCTTGATTAGAATCGATTGGAAGAGCAAGTTGTCTATAAGAATGAATATTACCATCAGCATCAGTACTGATAGATCGAACTACTTTTGGTTTAGAAATAGTTTCTTTAACAGAAGATGAATTATCCATAGGAATAAAAGTTTCTTCAGAACCATTTCCTAATGAAAAATCAATATCAGAAAAAGTACTACCTTTTAATTGCATTCGTAAGGTTCTTAAAGTTTTAGCTTCAATCTGACGAATACGTTCTTTAGTCACATTAAAAGTTTTTCCTATCTCATCCAAAGTATATGCATGACCATCATAAAAACCAAATCTCATATAAAGAACCTTCTTTTCACGATCACTAAGTCTTGAACCATTCTCAATAAAATCTCTCAATATTTGTCTCATAAAATTACCTTCAACAAAATCAGTAATTGGCATAGCATCATTTGGAATAAAATCTTCTAAAGTAGAATCTTCTTCTTCTCCAATAGGACTACTTAAACTTGTAGGATGAAGAAAAGCTTGATACTTTTGAATTTCATCTAATTGTTCCAAATCAACATTCAATGCTTCTGCTAATTCATCCTTAGTAGGCATTCTTCCTAATTTCGTAACCATTTCATTTTCAAGTCTTTCCATACGAGAAATTTGATCACGACGATGAACAGGAACACGAATAGCAGATGCATAATCAGCAATATATCTAGTAATAGATTGTCGAATCCATAAAGTAGCATAAGTAGAAAAACGAAATCCTTTTGTAACATCAAATTTTTGTAAAGCTCTCATCATACCAAGAACTCCTTCTTGATAAATAGGCTCTATTTCATCAGCAGCAGCATAATGCTTCGCAATAGAAAAAACTAAGCGAAGATTATTTTCAATAAACTTATTACGATAATATAAAGAATTCTGAATTGCTCTTTGCAATAATCGTTCTCTTTTAGCATCATCTGCCTCTTCCCAAGACTGACGAAAATGTGGAAACATTTCCATATAATAATTTAAATATAATTGTTTTGTTTCATCATCAACAGAATAATAATAAGATAATCTAGTCTTTTTAATAAAATCAATTTCTTCTTGACGACTAAGTTTTCGATAAGGAAGATCAGACAATCGATCATGAACAAAATCGTTTGTAACAGTGTTTTTTCTTCTTCTTCCTTCTCTGTTAGTTGTTTTTTTATCTTCTATACTCATACGATAAACCTCCTCATTTCGAATTCGCATCTCCACAGATTTTAATAAATAATCTAATTGATGAATTTCTTCGATTGTAGATAATTTTTTTCTCTTTTGACAAAAGTCAATTCCATAAATATCTCTTAAAAATTGAATATTCTCATTAGATAAAAGCATAATATCATATAAAACCTCTTCACTAGAATAATTATGAAAATAATCTAATAAGTCTTGAGTTCTTCTCACATAGGATAGTATTTCAGGAAGTTGAACTTCAAATATATTAGTTAATCTCAAAAATGTATCACGATAAACCATATCACTAGTAACAAATCTAGTGTTATGAAAAACTTTCGTAATAGTTTTTCTATCAGAATCTGAAAGTCTCATAATAGCTTCATCAATTTCATCACTAGAATAATTTCGAAAAAAATCATATGGATGAATAATAGTTTTAATTGTTTTATTTTTTACTTTTTTTTCATTTGGATGTTCCAAATAATATTTTAAAGGTCCTCGAATTATCCACATTAAATGACTTTTTTGTTTTGCACTCATCTGATTGCGTCCTTCTAAATCATCAAATGACTCCCCATATCCAAGAACCAAATCTTTTTGATCTGCTTCATCTAATTTTTTTATAGC
>CAMYXG010000125.1 GCA_947303225.1 uncultured Caryophanales bacterium
AAATCATTAGCATTTCGTATAGCATTATTAGATAGAGAAGTACTACCTGATATATTTCCTTTAGATACTCTTCTTGCTAATTTACTTTTGTTTTTATCACTGCCTAAGTGAAAAGAATATGCAAGCTCTTGTTCCAATGAAAACACCTCCTAGAATTTTCTTCGTAGCATAGGACTTACCTTGACGGAAGTCCTAACCCCCTATATGTTATGACATCCTATCATAACATGGGGGCTCTGCGAGGCTAAATCAATTTATCAATTAGATAAATTGATTACAAAAATATCTTCCTAAATTTATTCTTTTACAAAATAAATCTTTTATTCTATTTTTGAAAATATTGCCATAGCAAAATTGCTTTCTTTTGTATTGCAACATTTTATTCAGCATTTTCTTCGGTGATTTTTACTGGCTTTACTCCTATAGAAATTGGAGTAGTATCTTTGGTATAAAGTATGCTTTCATTTGTTTTATCTGGTATAAAATTGAATGCGTTATCTATTTCTTTCATCTGAAATTTATCTTCATCTTTTATATAGATAATTCCAAATTTATAAGTTTCCATTTTGTTGTCTGGATCTATTTTGTAATAATCTTTTAAAGGAAATACTCTAACAATTGCAGAGTTATCTTCTTTAAAATTAAAGTAGAATACTTGGTCTTTTACATAGTAAATAGCTTCTGTATAACTTACATCATAGTATTGTTTTAATCTCATTATTATACTACTTGCTTCTTCTTCATTTAGGTAATTACTAAATCTAATATTGCCAACAACATTTCCAAAGATAGCAGGTTTTGTTGTATCAATATAACCATCTTCATATAATTGTTGGTATTGTTTACATATAGATTCTCTAAAATTAATTTTGTTTACTGATATTTCTTTACCAACTAAAGATAGCTCTATATCATCTACATATTTCATGATTAGCTCTGCTTGTTCTTGTCTTGAATAATCTTTCCATTGTTTTGTTTGCTCTTTATATTCTGTATCAAGTTTAAGCTTATTTATGAAATCTATATCTCTTTTTAATAAGATATCTTGAGGTGTAAATCTTAATTCTTCAGCACAGTCTGTATCTTCTAATTTATTTTGTAATTCTTTTATTGCTTTTTCTACAATATGTTTTTCTTCTTTATATTCTTTAACATCAAATGCTCCATTGATATATGCTTTCTTTATTCTTTCTAGCTTATTGTTTTGATTTCTAATTTCTTTTTCTAATTGTTCTTTAGGTTCATCAAACTTTTGCTTTATCATTGGCAAGAAAAATTGATTTACAACAGAGTCATATTGTGTTAGCTCATCTATGAAGTTATTAAAATAATCATTAATAACATTTTCTTTGAATTCTATTTTACAATCATTACAATAGTAATAGAAATATGCTTTTCCATTTTTCTTTGTTGTTGCTTTACCACCTAAAATACGATTACATTTAGGACACTTCAACTTTTGAAGATATAGATATGTTAGCGTTCTTTGATAACTTCTTGAATTCTTCTTTTTCTGTACTTGGCATTCTTCCCACATTTCTCTTGATACAATTGCAGGTACAACATCTTTATAATAAGTTGGATTTTTAGTTTTCTTGCCATGAACAAAATCACCCTTATAGATTTCATTTTCAAGAATACCAACAATTGTAGAATCATACCATTTATCTTTTCCTAATACTTTTTCTTCGTTAAATATATTACTTATTTTCTTATAAGAGTAACCTGCATAATATAATTCAAATATTCTAATTACAATATCTTTAGTAGAATAATCTATTTCTAATTTCTTATCTACTCTTTTATAGCCTAAAGGTGTAACATGGGGAATATGTCCTTGTTTTATTGCCCCTGATAAACCTATTTTAGTCCTTTCGCTTGTTCTTTCTATTTCATTTTGACTTACACTCATTAATAATCTTGAAATCATTTTTCCATTTGCTGTTGTTGTATTTACTTCGTCATTAGCACAATCTAAATATGCTCCATTTTCATCTAGAAATGCTATTAGATTTTCCCAATCATAAATACTTCTTGTTATTCTATCTAGCTTTAAAGCTATTATTGTATTAATCTTTTTAGCTTTAATATCTTCTTTTAATCTTTCATATTCTGGTCTATGATTACCAGTCTTTGCATTTATTCCTGCGTCTTGATAATAATCTATTATTTCATAACCTTTAAATTTACAAAAAGCTTCTAATCTTTCTTTTTGTTCAGGCAAACTAAATCCGTTCGCGAACCTGGTCTTCAGTAGAAACTCTCATATATAATCCACATTTTTTCTTTTCATCACTCAATTTATATTCCTCCCAACAAAAAAGAGACGCCATAATTGTACACATTAGTACAACTGACATCTCTTTGAATTATTTATTTTAATACTTATATATTTCAAATATTTTAATATCATAATATCTTCTCCTAATAAACATAAATAGTTTACTAGCGATATTATACACTCAATTTAAAGAAATGTCAAATATTTACAATATATTAAATTCTATATGTTCTTTAGATACTCTTCTAATTCAGATAATTTTATCTTTTTAGATAAGTTATTTATATAAACATCATTAGAATAATTAAATACTAATAATGTAATATTTTTGACTATTACTCTATGTGGTTCAACATATGATAGATTAGTCTTATCTATTTTTCTAATACTACCATTAATAAATACGGGCGTAACCTTAGAAAACTCACATATAAATTCTAGTTTTTGTTTTAGACTTTCTTCAAATTGTAATTCTTCTTTAATTATCTGCACTTCAATCACCATCCCTTCATTATTTTGTTAGGATGATTTTTCCATAAAAAAAATCAACCATTATACTGATTGATTTCATATATGTCTGTTCAAAAAAGTTCGAACAGAAACGTCGTTGGAGGCGACACCCGGATTCGAACCGGGGATCAGAGTTTTGCAGACTCGTGCCT
>CAMYXG010000126.1 GCA_947303225.1 uncultured Caryophanales bacterium
AAATAGTCGTAATATTAAGATTGATTTACCACCTTTTACTTTAGTTGGAGCAACAACACGTGCAGGAGATTTATCTGCTCCTTTAAGAGATCGTTTTGGTATTATTAATAAATTGCAATTTTATACGATTGAAGAACTAACTGATATTGTAAAAAGAACTGCTAGAGTATTGGATGTTAGTATTGATGATGATGCAGCAGTAGAACTTGCGAAGAGAAGTAGAGGAACTCCTAGAATTGCGAATCGTTTATTTAAACGAGTAAGAGACTTTGCAATGGTAAAGGGAGATGGAACGATTACCCTTGCTATTACAGAAGATGCTTTAGGTAAATTAAAAGTAGATAAAATGGGCCTTGATAATACAGATAGGGATTTACTATTAGCGATTATTCAAAAGTTTAATGGTGGTCCTGTTGGAGTAGAAGCTTTATCTAGTTCTATTGGAGAAGAAGTAACTACTATTGAAGATGTGTATGAACCATATTTATTGCAGATGGGATTATTAAAGCGAACAGCTAGGGGAAGAGTTGCGACAGATAAGGCATACGAAGTGTTAGGGCTTGAAAAAAAGACTAAGAAATAATATAATATAGAAAATTAACACTGAATTTTCAGTGTTTTTTATACGAGGAAGTGTTGTTATGACGACAAATGATTTTGATTATGAATTACCAGAAGAATTAATTGCTCAAACACCATTAAAAAAAAGAGATGAATCTAGATTAATGATTCTTGATAAGAATACTGGTGATGTTCAACATAAACATTTTTATGATATTCTTGATTATTTAGAAAAAGGAGATACTTTAGTTTTAAATGATACGAAAGTTCTTCCTGCTCGTTTAATTGGTGTTAAGGAAGAGACAGGAGCAGTGATTGAAATTCTTCTATTAAAAAATATAGAGAAGGATATTTGGGAATGTTTGGTAAAACCTGCTCGTAGAGTAAAGATTGGTACCATTGTATCTTTTGGAGAAGGAAAATTAAAAGCTAAATGTATTGATACTTTTGATAAAGGAATGATTCATGTTGAATTACTTTATGATGGAATATTAATGGAAATCTTAGAAGAGTTGGGTACGATGCCACTACCTCCTTATATTCATGAAAAATTAGAAGATCAAAGTAGATATCAAACTGTTTATGCGAAAGAAGTAGGAAGTGCAGCAGCTCCTACTGCAGGACTTCATTTTACAAAGGAATTATTAAAAAAAATTCAGGATAAGGGAGTCAATATTGCTTATATTACATTACATGTTGGACTTGGTACTTTTCGTCCCGTACAAGTAGAAAAAATTGAAGAACATGAAATGCATAGTGAATACTATCAAATGAGTAGAGAAGTTGCAGAATTATTAAATGAAACAAAGAAAAATGGTGGTAGAATTATTGCTGTTGGGACAACTTCTACACGTACTTTAGAAACGATTCGAAGAGATCATGATGAGTTTGTTGAGTGTAGTGGTTGGACTGATATTTTTATTTATCCAGGATTTGAATTTAGAGCAATAGATTGTTTAATTACAAATTTTCATTTACCAAAATCAACATTAGTAATGTTAGTTAGTGCACTTGCTGGAAGAGAACATATCTTAAATGCCTATCAAATAGCAGTAGAAGAAAAATATCGTTTCTTTTCTTTTGGAGACGCTATGTTTATTCAATAATGATTATTCATTTCAATTTTAATATTATTATAAGTACACATTGTTGTGCTTTTTTTTTGTAATTGTTATACAAAAATGTAAGATAGATACTTTATCATTGATGAGTAAGTATGAATTGAATTGGATATAAGACTTTTTCAATTATCTTAATTGGAAATGCTGAAGTAAGTTCCTTATTATGAATGAAATAGAATGTAGTTATATATGACTGTATTTATGTTTTTTTAAACTTGATTTAAGTCTTTTGATTTGATATGATTTTTATAGAATAGAAGGTGATAAGATGATTCTAAAGATTGTTTGTGATAATTCTTTGAACTCTATTTTTTATATTGTTAAAAATATATTGAATATGATTATGATTATTGTTCCAATATTATTGATTATATTTGGATCTATTTCATTTGTAAAATTAGTGAAAAATCCAGAAGAAAAGAATGGTGTTAAAAAAATTATCAATCAGTTTTTAGCAGCAGCGATAGTTTTTTTTGTACCATTAACAGTAAATGTAGTGATGGGAATGCTTGGAGATGGGAATGATATTAGTCGTTGTTGGCTTGAAGCAAGTAAGAGTGAGAAATCATCTTATATGGAAACTGGTACTGAAAAGGAAAAGAAAAAAATATTAGTAGATTCTGAGGATTATGAGCCTGGGGTGCAGGAGGAAATAACAGAATCTGGACATTATTATTCTTCAGATAGTCAACTTGATTTTAGTTGTAAAAGTGATATTGTAAAATCTCAGTTTTCTTGTGATACTTTGCGAATAGTAGAAAAGCATTTGTATGATTTTGATGCGACAAATTATTATAAGGTAATTAATTCATATGGTGGTTTTGAAAATTATGCTAAAAGCTTAGGTGGTATTTTTGCAGAATATTATGGTAAAAAGATAACCGGAAGAACCGATACTGATTATCAAATTGCAGCTGAATATGTTTTAGGATGGATGTATATGTTTGGCTGGGATGGTGGTTATGTTGATCAACGCTCTCCATGGGGAAAAGTTCCATGTGGAGGTAAACATTGTCCAGATGCATTTTATGTAAATGGTGGATGGAAAGGTGGATATGAAAATAGTTATCGTCCATA
>CAMYXG010000127.1 GCA_947303225.1 uncultured Caryophanales bacterium
GGACTGTATTCTTTCTTCATGAAGCAAAGCAGATACTTACATGGAAGCATATTGGGAACTACTAAAGAAATTATATAAAATAAACTCCAAATTATTAAAACAATTAGCGAAGAACAATTGGAAAATAACTTCATCAGATCGAATCTTTATTTCAACAGATAAAAGTCTTCTAAGTAATCCATTAAAAATGGAAACAAATAATAATGATAATATATATATTGATAAAACAACAAGTAGAGATTTAATCTTAAATATAATGGTATCTTTGATAAAGGAATATAAAGATGAACTAAGTATAGATGATTTTTGCCTTTTATATGACAATGAAAGATATTAGAAGTGAATTGCAATATAGTAATTCACTTTTTATGATATAATCAAAGAAGAAGGTGAATATATGAAATTATCAAAGTCTAAGTATTGTAATGCATTTCAATGTATGAAAATATTATGGTTAATGGAATATAAACCAGAAGAAAAAGAAGAAATTGAGAATGATTCTGTTTTAAAAAATGGAACAGAAGTAGGAGAAGTTGCGAAAGCATTATTTGGTGATTACATTGATATTCCTTATCAGGATTTAAAAGAAATGATAAAATTAACAAAAGAAGCAATCAATAATAATGATAAATGTAATATTGCAGAAGCATCTTTTTCTTATCAAGATAATTTCTGTAGTGTAGATATACTAAAGAAGAATCGTAATCACTATGAAATTTATGAAGTAAAAAGTTCTACTTCTATAAAAGAAATCTATAAAGAAGATATCTCTTATCAGTATTATATTTTAACTAATTTAGGATATCATGTAGATAAAGCATGTCTTGTTCATATCAATAGAGAATATAAGAAACAAGGTCCATTAGAATTAGATAAATTATTTCAAATAGAAGACTTAACAAGTATTGCGAAAGAAAAGAAGAAAGATGTAGAAAGAAAAATAAAAGAAATAAATCAGTATATGGAAAAAGAAGAAGAAAAAGATATTGTAGGAAAACAGTGTTTTGATCCGTATCCATGTCCTTTCTTTTCATACTGTACAAAGGAGTTGGATTCTCCAAATGTCTTTGACTTAGTTGGATTAAATATCAATCAAAAATTAAAATATTATCGGGAAGGAATTACTTCATTTAAAGATTTATTAAAAGAAGATATAAGTGACAAAGTAAAAGAACAAATTGATTATGAAATAAATGAAAAAGAAGATAAATTTGAAAAAGAAGCAATGAAAGAATTTATGAACACTCTATCTTATCCTCTTTATTTTTTAGACTTTGAAACATATCAACAAACAATTCCTCAATATGATGGAATTCATCCTTATGATCAAATACCATTTCAATATTCTCTTCATTATATTGAAAAAGAAAATGAAGAAGTAAAACATAAAGAGTTTTTAGCAGCACCAGGAATAGATCCTAGAGAGGATCTTGCAAAAGCACTCATAAAAGACATTCCAGAAGATGTCTGTGTATTAGCATACAATATGGGTTTTGAAAAAAAAGTAATTCAAACCTTAGCTGAACAATATCCTAGTCTTTCAAAACATCTTTTAAATATTAGAGATAATATTAAAGATTTAATGGTACCTTTTCATAATAGAACTTATTATACAAAAGGAATGAGAGGAAAATATTCTATTAAATATGTCTTACCAGCATTATTTCCAGAAGATCCATCTCTTAACTATCATAACCTAGAAGAAATTCATAATGGAGGAGAGGCAATGTCAGCATTTGCATCAATGCATAAACGATCTACAGAAGAGCAACAATCCCTAAGAAAGAATCTTTTAAAGTACTGTGAACTAGATACCTATGCTATGGTAAAAATCTATCAAAAGATAATAGAAAAAATAAAAGAATAATAAGATAAAAGAATAGTAGAAAAACAGATAAATTATCATCATAAAAATCCAATAAGGAGGGACATATGGAATTATTAGATATATATGATGACGAAGGAAACGTAACAGGAAGAACAATAATAAGAGGAGATAAAACAGAAAAACTAAATTCTCATGAACATATCGCAATCGCAGTAATCTTTATGGAAAATAATCAAGGAGAATACATCATTCAAAAGACATCCAAAGAAAAAGGAGGAGAGTATTCTTCGACGGGTGGACACATTACTCATAAGGAAACTCCACTGAGTACAATAAAAAGAGAAGTTAAAGAAGAATTAGGAATTACTATTGATAACGATGAAATAGAAGAATATGGATTTTTTCACTATAATATGCCACTATATTATCTGTTTCATATAAAGAAAAATATCAATTTAAAAGAAATAAAAGTTCAAAAAGAAGAAGTAGATTATGTAACATACCTATCAAAAGAGGAAATATATAAATTAATTGAAAAAAAAGAAATGCTACCATCTCATGGATTTTTATTTCAAGAATTAGAAAAAGTAAGAAGGAGACAATAATAAGTCTCTTTTACTTTACTTTTGATAAAAAATCGATTATAATAGTAAGCCATCAATAGGTGGTGTTTGGTATGAATAAAAGAGCTAATCTATATTTAGATATTTATGAATTTTTCGCATTTATATTGTCTTTATCTTGTGTAGGACTTTGTATGACACTTGGAGAGTTATCATTCCCTGTACCAGAAGTATTAAAATTTGGTATTTTAGGAATTGGTTCAATATCTGCGATTTTATTTGTTTCTATAGAAGTATTTTTATTCTTATTAATGAAAACAAAAACAAGAATGATTTATCTATTATTTTTG
>CAMYXG010000128.1 GCA_947303225.1 uncultured Caryophanales bacterium
GTGGATACAAATCGAAAATAAAAACAGCAGAAAATACAATAATGCCAATCATTATTTTTTTCAAAATTCCATTATTAGATAAATTTTCCATAAAAGGTTCCCCTTGATAATTAACAACAAAAGTAATAGTTTGATTTAATAATTGGAATAAAAACATTATTGAATTGATTAAAGTAGGTGTAAATTTCTCATCTAAAGATTTTTCTTGTCCAATAGAAAGAGGGTCTATTTGTTCAGTTAAATATAAAATTAAAATCATAGCACCTAAATCAACAACGGCTTGTCCTAATATAGAAATAATAGCAGGCCAAGTGAATATGGTTAATGGTGGTTTATTTGAATTAACCTTGCTAAGAGGTTTCGCTCTGCTTAACATTAGGAAAAGAATAGAAACACCGAATCCCATTATAGTAGCTTGATAGTCTGAGAATTTGATACCTTTTAAAGCAAGAACTGATTCGCTATAAGCAGTCATAAGGCAATTCAAAGCAAGAATTTTATACATTTGAAAATTAGTGACTAAAGTGCATCTACCTTGAATAAATATATTTTTAATACATTTTATTGAACCACTTTTAGAAGTAAAAGGAGCAGCGGCTGTAACATCTCCATTTTTTATTGTAGTTTCATCCTCAAAACTCAAAAAGTTAAATGGCTCTTTTTTTTCTTTTTCTGTTTCTTCTATATTTAATACAGCGACACCTATTATAGCTCTTTTGAGTGCTCCTACATCGTTAGAACCATCTCCGCACATTGAAGGATTTCTACCACTTTTTATTAAGTCTTTTATAATATCATCTTTTTGTGTGGGAGAGACACGACAATATAAAGTTATATATTGAGTCATTTCATGAATATTTGGTATTGATTTTACTACTGTATCTATGTTCTTATATTCATCTCCTGTGAGACCAAGGGTGTATTCTTTGGATAATTGAACTATTTCTTCTATGGATTTTGTTTCTCTAATGAAATTATTATCTAAATCATGCCATTTTATTTTTCCTTCTTCTATTTTTAATAAACCAAATTTATCTGGTCCTAATTTAAGGTCCTTTGAAACCTTCGATGTAGTTAGTAAATGATCACCAGTAATAATACAGACTCCATATTTGGCTTTTATCAATTCTGATATATATTTAGGTACACTTGGTTTTAAGGGTGTTTCAACAATAGCGAATCCGCAAAAAATTAAATCTTTTTCTAATTCTTCTCTTTTAGTATTATATTCAAATTTATCATTATCAACATAAGCCAAAGCTAAAATTCTATATCCTTCTTTTGCCCATTTTCTATAAGTTTCATCATATTTATCAGGAACTACTTTTAATAAAGTTTTAATAGTTTCAGGAGCTCCTTTACATAATACTCTATTATAATATTTTTTTTGATTAACTGCACTATAAATTCTTGCAAGGACAGTCATCCTTTTTAACGAAGATTCAAATTGGTATTTTCTAATGGGGATAACTCTTGTCTTTCTTTCACAAGTTATTTCATTTCTTTCAATTTTACCTTTGACTTCTTTAAACATAGCAACTTCAATAGGATCTCCTACAGGTTTTCCATTAATATTAAGTAAGGAATTACACCCTATTATAATACTTAAAGTTTCTTCATTAGAATCAATAGCTCTTAAAGGTTCATTTGAATTTGTTTGGACCAATCCTCTCATAATGAATTCATCTTTTGTTAATGTTCCAGTTTTATCAAAACAGCAAATATCAATTTTACCAGCGAATGGAATACGGAAAGGTTCAATGCATATAATTCTTTTAGATTGAAGGAAAAATAAACTACTATTTATTGTTAAAGAAAGTTCTATGGGTAATTCAGCAGGAACTACGGATGTAATAATAATAATACATCTAAGTAATAGTTTATATGTAAGAGTTCCTTCTCTCTCAAGTCCTCTTTTAAGTACATAATAACTAGCGATTAAAGCTATTACTAGTAATACACCAATGAAAACAAATGCTTCTATAGTATCATCACCTTTATTTCTTTCTCCACTATAAAGTACGGTTCTTAATAATTTTCCTTGTGAAGTTGAAAAACCTGTTTTTATTACATAGCAAACAGCACCACCATCTGGAGGGGGTGATTTTACATTTTGAGGAAGGGGCTCACGTTCTTCATTTCTTTCACTTTTAACTACTTTTGTACCAGCGAATATTATTGAATTTTTATGTTTAAGTTTTGAATCTAAAGTTAAATCGCGTAAATAATCCATTTTTGTTACAGAATCTTTTATTTGAGGTACACTTTCTCCTGTAAGCATTGATTCGTTTACTATAATACTTCCACTTAGAAGCAGCATATCACAAGTAACAGGAGATGTCTCTTTTTCTTTTTTCTCTTTTTTAACAGGTTCTTCTTTATTTTTCTTTTTTTTCATTAATTCCATTCTTTCTTGTCCTTTTTTTCTCATCATTTTAAGCTTTTTTAGAAGTCCTAAAATGAAATTACCTTTTGTTTCCTGATCTTCTTCTTCTTTAACTGTTGTTACAGCATCTCCACTAATTACACTAACAATATCACCTGGTAATAATTCGCTCGAGATTATTTTTTTCCATTTATTATCTCTATATACAAATATAT
>CAMYXG010000129.1 GCA_947303225.1 uncultured Caryophanales bacterium
ATCAATCGTATGATAACCTCTATGATTTAAAAAAGAAGATAAACGAAAACTACGATTTCCAGAAGAGCAGTAAATATAATAAAGATCAGAACGATTTAAATATTTATCCGGATGTAATAGCAATTCCTTCTCTTCAATAGAAATAGCTCCTGGAATATGACCTTGTAAATATAAATTATAGCTTCTAATATCGATTAAATTTACATCCTTTTTGATTAATAAATCAGAAACAGAAATAGAATTCAAATAATCACCTCCTTAATAATAAATGAAAAAAAAAGAATCTATATCATAATAGATTCCTATCTAATAATATAAGGATCAGCTAAGGTACCACTTCCACTTTTATACAATACCCTACTATTTAAATAAATTACAGGACGAACAATTCCAATATTATTTGCATCCTCTAAAGATATTTTACCACCAAATTTAACTTTAAATACTTTGACATTATCATCTTTACTTGCTGTAGCCAACCACCAATCATATTTTGTAACTAAATAATTATAATTGATACAAGAAGGACTTGTAGCGGTTTTACAACTAGAATCAACACTAGCAGCCATATATTCAGAAAGTGTTAACAATCCATACTTCTGATCACGTAAAACTGATGAACATTCCTCCGTATTTTGATTTCCTTCACTATTAACAGAACGTTTACCAATACAAAGGTTGTAAGAAACAATTTTTGCTTTATCCTCATCAGTAAGTAAAAATTCAACAGCATTCTTAGTTGGAGATGTATAAGCATTTACTAAGTATTCATAGATTCTACTATTACTATACTGATTAATACCACTTTTAAACTTACTTGTTTCATTATAACGATCATCCCAAGCTTGTGTTTCATAAGTAATTCCAGTATCATGGATTAAAACAGCATTATTATTTGAATTAATCTTTACAATACGCCACAATTGTTCTCCTAGTTTAACATAATTATTTACAGTTTCTCCACGATAAACATATTCTCCATTCATAGAATAAAGACCATATCCTTCAGTAACAATATTATTGCTATCTTGAGTAATTTTTTTAGAAAAATCAATCGTTGTATACTGATCACCACAATTTAAATAAGGAGTATATAAGTATTCCGTACCAGATTTTTCTACTTGAACAGTAGCAGAACACAATACACCATAAGGAGTATATTCCGATAAATCACGCATTTTACCAGTTTGTACTAAATTAGATGAATCAACTTCTACAATATCACCATCATTAACAGGTAAATAACTATCATTTTCCTTAAAATAAGCAATAGCAGCTTTTTCTAAAATATTTTCTATGTCTTCATACTTATAACTAGGATGAGAGAATAAAGATACAATATAAAGAACTAAAAATAATAATAATAATCCACCTATTATAACTCCCATAAAAAGAATCATTCTTCTCTTAGCATTCTGATCAAGAGAACCAGAACTTTTTTTTGATTCTTCTTCTTCAATTTCATCTTCATCCATGAAGTCTTCGTCATCTTCATCTTTTTTCTTTTTTACAATATTAAAATTTGTACTCATACATTAACATCCTTTCTAATTATCAAAAAAGTCATCAAAGAAGTCATCATCGTCATCATCACTTTCATCATCTAAATTGATTTCAACATCCACTTTCTTAGATTGTGCAGATGTAGAAGGAGACAAAATATCATCATGAATGCTATGTACAGGTGGTGAAGTTGTAGGAATACTAATTTCTTCTGATTTATTATTTTTAGCATCCAATTCAGCTTGATTTTTCTTTTCTTCTGCTTCTAACTCAGCAATTTTAGCATCAATCTTTTTAACCAATTCATCAACATCAAATCCTAAATCATCATCCATATTAGATGGAGATTCTTTCGGAACAGGACGTGTAGACATTGGTTGATAATCTTCTTCCATTTGTCGCTTAAAGGTTGCAAAATCTGGAATAGAACTTCTTGTTTTATTAGGATTCGAAACAATAGGACTTTCTTCTTGAACAGGAGTTCTTCTTAAAAAATCTGGAATATCATCTGGTGAAGAAGAAGGACGCCTCATACGCGCACTTTCCAATTCAGGAGGTAATTGACTTGCAAAAGGATTAGCTAAACGAGATCTATCTTCCACTGGTAAACTTCTATTTTCATTATCTTTTGCATCTGCAGCATTCATCATTTCTAACAACTTTTTCTTTTTCTGTGACTTAACAAACTCCTTAATGTCAAAAGTATGGACTTTTTGTTTCTCTCGTGTAGGATACTTAGCAGGAGGATACTTCTTTCCCCAATTTAATTTAACTTTGTTTTAAAAGGTTGTTTTCTCATACGAAGAATAATTACTTCAAATTGTTTCATACGTTGCAAATCAGAAACAGTAACAAGAGGGGTTGAAGCAGTTTTATCATCTTTTTTAGATTTAACTTCACCACACATCTTAGAAATCTCCTCTAAAGCCTTTAATTCAGTAGTAATCAAATAAATAATATTACCACAGTTACCTCGAATGGTCTCTGCCTCTTCTTTTCCATAAACATCATCTAATTGTGCAAAGTTCTGAATAATCATTGTAAAACGAATTTTACGAGAAC